>NZ_AMPO01000004.1:0-37500 GCF_000302455.1 Methanobacterium formicicum DSM 3637 | reverse complement strand
TGTCCTATGGAAGTACTTGTACTTGAAGGAGACAAAATCGTCGTAAAAAATAAGGAAGACTGCAGTTTATGCGAAGTCTGTATGGACGTATGCCCCAACGAAGCAGTTAAAGTTGAAGAAGAATAAATCAACACTAAAGAGGAATATCTATTCTACTATCCTTTAAATTAATAAAAGATTAATATAAAAGATATTTGGATTAAAAATCTCCTCTTAAACAAATATTAACTATTAAAATAATTGAATAAAAACGGATTATAATAATTAGAGGTGGTAAGTTGTCAGAACTACTAATTCCATTAGACAAATATTTAGCAGCAGGATTACACATAGGAACCCAACAGAAGACCAAGGACATGGAACGTTACATCTACCGTGTACGAGCAGACGGACTTTACGTCCTGGATGTGCGAAAAACCAACGATAGAATCGTATCAGCCGCAAAATTCTTGGCTAAATTCAACCCAGATGATATACTGGCAGTGTCAACCCGACAGTACGGTCAAACACCAGTACGCAGGTTCGGAGAAATCACCGGAGCAAAAACCATCCCTGGAAGGTTCATACCCGGAACATTAACCAACCCCAACTACGGAAAGTTCATAGAGCCTGAAGTACTAATGGTAACTGACCCTAGAAGTGACTCACAGGCTATAATCGAAGCAAAACAGATAGGATTACCTGTAGTAGCACTCTGTGATACAGAAAACCTTCTGGGTAACGTGGACATAGTCATACCAGTAAACAACAAAGGAAGAAAAGCAATCGCATTAGTGTACTGGTTAATGGCCCGTCAGATACTACGAGAAAGAGAAGTACTGGCTCCTGAAGAGGACCTGGATATCCTCCCATCAGAATTCGAACTCAAAATATAAAACTAGAATTCCCAAGGACCCTTAAATTATTAAGGGTTCTCTAAAGTTTTTATGAAACCACTTGAGTTTACCTAATGAGGATAATTGTTGATAATTAACTGATGGATAATTTGGATATCTAACTGGTGTATAATTTTGGATAATATGGGTAAATGGATGAAAAGGGTAATGGATGAAATTTCATCACAATACCTAACATTTACAAATAACTAAAACTTAACATCTACAAATATCTACATATTAATCACTACATAATTCCCGATTATACTGTATCATACATGGTCTTAACTTAAAACAGCGAATATTAACTCTTCGCATTGCTATTAACCCATGATTTTCATAAATAATTCTCATAATACTCCCATTAGCATGTTTAAATCCTTTAATGATTATAAAATATATTAAAGCTCTTTAATCATCAAAAATAAAAAAATTGGTAGAAAGTAAAAACATCTGATAACCTGGTTCAGAAACCTAAACTATTTTCAGAAAACTAGGATTATTCAGATAAATTCAGGGTATTCCAGAAATTGGAGTATTTCAGTAAATTGGGTATTCCATTAATAGGAGTATTCCATTAAATTGGAGTATCCAGGAATTAGGGTATTCCATTAAATTGGGGTATTCCAGAAACTTTTTACTAAAAAGGGGGATTCATATGATAAGGAAACCTGCGGTGGCAGGGATGTTCTATGAATCAGATGAGGATTCATTGAAAAAGAGGATTAAATGGTGTTACCAGCACAAATTAGGACCTGGAAGACTTCCCGGTAAAATTGGAAGTAAACGGAGTATTAAAGGATTAATCGCTCCACACGCCGGATATGTATACTCTGGCCCAGTGGCTGCCTGTTCATACCTTGAACTGGCAGAAGATGGTATGCCTGAAACCGTAGTTATACTGTGCCCCAACCATACCGGGATAGGATCCGGACTTTCCACCATGACTGAAGGTTCATGGTTAACTCCCCTGGGAGAAGTGGAAATAGATGGTCAGTTCGCCAGTGAACTCTTGAATTATTATCCATTACTGGATGATGATCCATCCGCCCATTTAAATGAGCACAGCTGTGAAGTGCAACTACCCTTCCTGCAGGAAATCAGCCCTGATTTCCAGTTAGTACCGGTGTGTATGATGATGCAGGACCTGGAGACCTCCAGAGAACTGGGAGAAGCCATTACCCACACCGCCCAGAAACTCAAAAGGGACACTGTGGTAATTGCCAGCACAGACTTCACCCATTACCAGCCCCATGACGTGGCCAGGGCACATGACGAGGAAGTACTTGAAGCCATAGCAGCCATGGATGAACTGGAAATGATGAACCAGATACAGAAGTTCAACGTAACCATGTGTGGATACGGTCCGGTAGCAGCCACCATTGAAGCATCCCGTGGTATGGGAGCCACCGAAGCCACTATCTTAAAGTACGCAACCAGTGGTGATACTGGTGGAGACTACACCTCCGTGGTGGGATATGCATCTGCAATCTTCAAATAGTATTTGCAGTATCCAAATAAATTGAAAACATAAATAAAGATAAATAAGAATATTTTAATAAGTAAATGATATTCCATTTAAGTGAGAATATTTTAATATGTAAGGATATTCCATTTAAGTGAGAATATTTTAATGAGTAAGGATATTCCAATTTAAGATAGTACTTAAATTAGATATGGGCATGTTTAACGGTTAAAAAAACTGTTAAGGGCTTACAAAATAGTAATAATGACAAATCACAAAGAATTAAACTCATAAATATATCATCCGGGAAAAATAAATAGAAAGGAAGGTTTTGTAAGGATAGAAATAAAATATAAACAGATTTAGTGAACGGAGTTCAATCCAATGACAGCTAGGGCATCTGCACCAGGCAAGGCTATTCTTTTTGGAGAACACTCAGTGGTTTACGGGAAACCCGCCATTGCAGTGGCAGTTGATAAAAGAGCCAACGTAACAATCAGGGAAGGAAACGACGACAGTATACATGTTAAAATCCCAGAACTGGATGTATATGGGGTCATCGACATAGAAACTGGTTTAATAAGTCTAGAAAATGACATATTAGGTCAAGAAAACCCAGATACATTTGACGCAGGGATATTGAAATTCATTAAGAGTGCATTGTTTCGAACCGAACTTGGATCATCACCGGATCACGGTATGGACATAACAGTGGATCTGGAAATACCCATAGGAGCAGGGCTGGGATCATCAGCAGCCATCACCGTTGCCACCCTGGCCGCAGCTGCACGTTATTACCATCATGACCTATCCCTGGAAACCCTGGCACTCACAGCCCACCAGGTAGAGTTAGAAGTTCAGGGAGCAGCAAGCCCACTGGACACCACCGTATCAACCCACGGTGGATTTTTATACTTCACTCATGAAAGTGGAGGCGTGAAAATAAAACCCGCCCTGGAAATGCCACTGGTAGTGGGTTACACCAGCCAACCCGGTAACACCGGTCTCCTGGTGCAACAGGTACGAAAACTCTGCAATGACCACCCCACCATCATAAAGCCCATTATAGGGCTCATGGGAAATGTGACCAACCATGCACGAGAATCCATCACCCATGGTGAGGAAGAACGGGTAGGAGAATTGATGAACATTAACCAGGGATTACTGGATGCACTGGGAGTCAACACCGATGAATTATCCCGATTAATCTACCATGCACGCAGTGCCGGAGCTCTAGGTTCCAAACTAACCGGGGCTGGAGGGGGAGGTAGCATGATTGCTTACTGCCCGGGGAAAACCAGAGAAGTACTGGAAGAACTCCAGTCAATTGACAATGCCTTTCTGGTTGGAATGTCACGAAAAGGGGTGACCTGGTGATTAATAGATTGATAATGATTGCATTGATAATGATTATAGATTGATATGAGGTAGTTCATTTGATACGAGGTAGTTCATGATTATCCTGAAACTGGGTGGAAGTGTAATCACCCGCAAAGACGCTACAAAACCCACCCTGGACCCGGTGAACCTGGATAGAATCGCCCAGGAAATAGCCCGGTCTGGTAACAGAAAACTTATCATAATCCACGGAGCAGGAAGCTTCGGCCACCTGCACGCCAGAAAATATGAAATAGGAAGCCCCATAACCACTCCAGAAGAACTGGAGCGTAAGAAAATGGGATTCACCCTAACCCAGAATTCGGTTAAAAATCTCAACCACTTCGTATGCCACTACCTGCTGAACTACGAAATTCCAGCAGTGGCAGTACCACCATCATCATTCATAATAACTGAAAATAAACGGATCAAATCAGCAAACCTAGAAATAGTGGAAAAATACCTGGAAATGGGATTGGTACCAGTACTATACGGAGACGTGGTCATGGATACCGATGAAAGTATCCAGATGGCAGTGGTATCCGGTGACCAGCTGGTAAACTACCTATCAAAGGAACTGCAGCCAGAGCGGATCATCCTGGGCTCAGACGTAGATGGAATATACGACAGTGACCCCAAAACACATTCCCAGGCACAACTTCTGGAGGAAGTAAAATCCATGGAAGATCTGAAATTCCTGGAGGGAGCACGAACCGTTGACGTAACCGGTGGAATGGCCGGTAAACTGACCGAACTACTGGAACTGGCAGGGAAGGGAATTGAATCAGAACTGATCAATGTTGGTTGTGAAGGATTACTGGAAAGTGCCCTAAAGGGTGAAAAAGTCAGGGGAACAATTATAAGTAAACAATAGGGTTATTTTAAATAAATTAGGTTTTCTTTAAATATAATAGGCCTTCTTTAAATAAAATCGGACCCCTTTAATAAATTCATAAATTTAAATTGAATTCACAAAATAATCACGTTCACAAATTCATTAAAAACAAATTATACTCTATAATTCAGAACAATCATTAAAATAGAGAATAAATCATTAGATAGAATTTCAAATTCACATAGAAATAGAATTCAAATGGATAGAATGAATAATCCAAATATCATTGGAATGAAATTATTAAAATAAATCATTAAAACATGTGCAAATCATAAATAAATCATTCAAGAGCATCAATCATTAAAAAAAATAGATATTACTTAGAATAAAATGGAAAGACATGAAATTAATGGTAGAAAATTAAATTAGACCATAGGAAGAAATTATGATTTCAGATAGAAAATTAGAGCATTTGCTATTATGTACCCACAGCGATGTGGAATACCATAAAAAAACAGGATTTAAAGATGTGGAACTCGTCCACAAAGCCCTTCCTGAAATAAATAAGGAAGAAATAGATTTATCCACCTCCCTACTTGGGAAAAAAATGGATGCACCCATAATAATAACTGCCATCACAGGAGGACACCCCTCCTCAATTGAAGTAAACCAGAAACTGGCCCAGGCAGCAGGAAACCTTAACATAGGCATGGGACTGGGAAGCCAGAGAGCTGCAGTAGAAAACCCAGAACTGACATCAACCTACACAGTAGCCCGTGAAGCAGCCCCTGATGCACTGCTAATTGGTAACATAGGAGCTCCTCAAATGGAACAGGCCCTTGAAGCCAGTCAGATGATGGACCTTGATGCAATGGCTATTCACCTGAACCCATTACAGGAAGCCATCCAGCCAGAGGGAGATGTGGACAGCAGAGGATACCTGGAAAACATCAAAAAAACCACAGAAGAAATGAAAATCCCGGTAATAGCCAAAGAAACCGGTGCAGGTATCAGTGGAAACGATGCCAAACTACTGGAAAATGTGGGTGTTAAAGCCATTGATGTTGCAGGATCTGGAGGAACAAGCTGGGCAGCAGTAGAAACCTACCGCTCACCAGATAAAGATATGGGTGAACTGTACTGGGACTGGGGAATACCCACCGCAGCTAGCACAGTAGAAGTCTCCCAATCAGTCCAGATACCAATAATCTCCTCTGGAGGAATAAGAAACGGATTAGAAGCAGTTAAAGCATTGGCCTTAGGGGCCGATGCTGTGGGAATGGCATTACCAGTTCTCAAAACATCCTACCTGGGTGAAGGAGCACTGGAGAAATTCTTCCAGAAATTCATGGACCAGATCAAAGTGGCCATGTTCCTGGTAGGTGCATCAAACCTGAAACAACTGCAAAAAACGGACCTGGTAATCCAGGGAAAAACAAGAGAATGGCTCACAGAAAGGGGCTACAATACTAAAATTTATGCAAGGAGGTCATCCTTATGAGTGTGGAAGTTATCGCCATAGGCGGATACGAAGAAGTGGGCAAAAACATGTCCGCAGTTAAAGTGGGGGATGATGTGGTTATATTCGACATGGGAATCAACCTGGATCGAATTCACATACACGAAGACACAGACATTGCCCGTATGCACAGTCTGGACCTGATTGAAAGGGGAGTCATCCCTGATGACACCCTGATGAAAGATGTGGATGGGAAGGTCAGGGCCATAGTATTCAGCCACGGGCACCTGGACCACATTGGAGCAGTGGCCAAACTGGCCCACCGCTACGATGCACCCCTCATTGGAACACCCTACACCCTGGCACTGGTGGAAAACAGTATAAAACAGGAAAGAAAATTCGAGGTTTCCAATCCACTCCAGGTTCTAAACTCCGGAGAGAAAATGCAACTATCCCCGGACATCACCCTGGAATTTGTGCACACCACCCACAGTATACCACAGGCTGTGACCCCGGTACTGCACACCTCAGAGGGTATCATTGTCTATGCCAATGATTACAAATTCGACAACCACATGATGCTCAGCCCACCACCGGATTATGAACGCCTAAGGCAACTGGGAAGGCAGGGAGTTCTGGCATTGATTGTGGAAACTACCAGGATGACCGAGACCAAGCAGGAAAAAACCCACTCTGAGAAAGTGGCCAGAATAGTCCTGGAAGATATAATGAAGGATATCTTACCTGCACCGGAAGGTTTACTGGTTACCACCTTCAGCAGTCATATTGAACGTATCCAGGCTATATGTAACATTGCCCAGGAAAGTGACCGGAAAATCTTACTCCTGGGAAGATCAATGGAACGCTTCGGGAGCATAGCTGAAAAGATGGGAATCCTAAAACTCCCCTCCGGTACAAGTATATTCGGCAGCCCCAAATCAGTTAACCGGGCACTGGCCCGTGCTGAGGAGAACCGTTCCGATTACATACTGGTAACCACCGGACACCAGGGAGAACCCGACGCACTACTACCCAGAATAGCCAGTGGAAGAACCCACTTCAACGTGGCACCCGGTGATAATGTAGTTATCAGTGCACCAATCATACCCAACCCCACCAACGCCGCCAACCGAAACCTCATGGAGCGACGTTTAAAAGGTAACGGGGCACGAATTTATACCAACGCGCATGTATCTGGACACGCCGGTCGAGAAGACCATCGTGACTTCATACGCATGCTGCAACCCGAACACATCATACCATCCCACGGTGACCTGGAAATGCTGGCTGCCTACACCGAGTTAGCAGAGGAAGAAGGATACAAAATGGGTAATGACATTCACGTACTTAGAAATGGACAGGCACAGGTTTTCAATGGAGGACTTTAATGGAAACAAAACTGGAAGTAACTGAGATTCTCAAAAGATACTCTGCAGATATAGATAAGGAGATAAACAGGGCACTGGAAACAGTGGACCCTGAAACACTCCTTCAGGCATCAGAACATCTGGTAAAGGCCGGTGGAAAAAAGCTCAGACCATCACTGGCGGTTTTAAGTGCAGAAGCCGTGGGTGGTCAGGTCAAATCCGCCCTTAAAACAGGAGCAGCCGTGGAACTCATCCACACCTTCAGTTTGATCCATGATGATATCATGGATCAGGATGAGAAAAGAAGGGGAAAACCATCGGTACATGTAATATGGGGAGAACCCATGGCCATCCTGGCCGGGGACACCCTCTTCTCCAAAGCATTTGCCTCGGTAATGCAGAGTGAAGATGATGGGGTAACACCGGAACTGATACTACCCGCACTGCACACCGTGGTGGATAGCTGTGTGAAGATCTGTGAGGGTCAGGCAATGGACATGGGCTTTACCGAGCGCATGGATGTCAGTGAAGAAGAATACCTGATCATGATCTACAAGAAAACCGCAGCACTCATTGCCGCAGCCACCAAAGCAGGAGCCATACTCGGCGGGGGATCACCAGAACAGGTGGAAGCCCTGGCTGAATACGGGAGACTCATAGGCCTGGCATTCCAGATACAGGATGACTACCTGGATGTGGCTAGTTCTGAAGAAGACCTGGGAAAACCAGTGGGCAGTGACATAGTCGAGGGTAAAATGACCCTCCTGGTGGTACACGCACTAAGCCAGGCCAGCGAAGAGGACAAGAAACGGTTACACACAATCCTCAAGGAAGAAGGGGATGAAAACGTTTCAGAAGCAGTGGCAATACTGGAGAAATATGGATCCATAGAGTACGCATGGAAAGTAGCTCGAGAAAACGTTAACCAGGCAAAAGAACTACTGATTGATACTTTAGATGATAGTTCATCCAGAGATGCACTCCTCCTGATAGCAGACTTTGTACTGGAACGCAGTAACTAAGTTTGTACCAGAACGCAAGCAACTAAAAAAACCCCTTTAATTTATTATTTTTCAATTATTTCCCCTATTTTTTTTAGAAATTATTTTTCCTGGTCAGTGCAAAGGTTTACCTGGCCATTAGAAAGGATCAAAAAAAATGAAGTGATTACCAATGGATAAACTGGAAGAAATCATTCGAAAGTACGCTCTTATCAATGCAGCTAAACACGGAGGCCAGGCCCAGCCTGGAGCAGTTATAGGAATGATAATGAGCAAACACCCTGAGTACCGTCAGGATGCAGGGCAGGTTTCAAAAACCGCGGGTCAAATTGTTAGCACAATCAACAAGATGCCCCTGGATGCTCAGAGCAAGGAATTGGAACAGTTAGGTGGCTACCAGGAGAAAAAAGTAGAGAAGGTCAAGGGATTGGCAGACTTACCTGAAGTGGATGGTGAAGTTGTACTCCGTTTTGCACCAAATCCATCAGGCCCCCTACATATAGGTCATGCAAGGGCAGCAGTTTTAAACCAGGAATACAGGAAACGGTATGGAGGTAAGCTTATCCTACGGGTTGAAGACACAGACCCCCGAAGGGTGGACCCTGAAGCTTACCAGATGATAGATGAAGACCTGCACTGGATGGGTGTGGAGTGGGATGAGAAGGTAATCCAGTCTGACCGTATGGAGATCTACTACCAGCACGCCCAGGATCTCATCAAACAGGGAGGAGCCTACATGTGCACCTGCCCCGGGGACGTGTTCAAAGAACTCAAAGACTCATCACGTGCCTGCCCCCACAGGGATGCATCAGTGGAGGAGAACCTGGCGCTCTGGGAGAAGATGCCAGAAACTGAAGAAGGAAAAATGGTTCTCAGGGTTAAAACCGATATAAAACATAAAAACCCAGCAATACGTGACTGGGTGGCCATGAGGGTAGTGGATGATGCACACCCCCGTGTTGGTTCCAAATACAAGGTTTACCCCATGATGAACTTCTCAGTTTCAGTGGACGACCACCTCCTGGGTGTGACCCACGTCCTTAGGGGTAAGGACCATCTGGCCAACAGTGAAAAACAGGAATACCTCTACCAACACATGGGATGGGAAGTACCCCAGTTCATACACTACGGACGACTTAAAATGGATGATGTACGCCTGTCAACATCCCAGGCCAGAAGGGGAATAGAAGAAGGCACCTACAGTGGCTGGGACGACCCCAGACTGGGCACCATAAGGGCCATTGCCCGGAGAGGAATACAGTCCGAAGCCATCAAGGAGTTAATGCTTGAAATCGGAGTGAAAATAGCAGACTCCACTGTGACCTGGAAGAAGATCTACGGATTGAACCGTGCATTCCTGGAAGAAAAAGCCAACCGCTATTTCATGGTTGAAAACCCACAGCTAGTAGAAATTAAGGGAGTGCCAGAGAAACTATTGGGAACCGTGGAAAGACCCCTACACCCAGATCACCTGGACCGGGGAATGCGTAAGCTTGACTTCAATGGGAATGTTTACTTGGACGGTGATGACATACCATCCAATCCAGATGAAGTCTTAAGGCTTATGGATGCAGTGAACATAACCTTCCAGGATGGAAAGGCACAATACCACAGTGAAGGCATTGATGAAGCACGGGAAGCAAAGGCCAAGATAGTGCAGTGGGTTCCAAAACTCGGAAGAATCGAAACAGAACTGGTAATGCCAGATGCATCCACTGTTACAGGATTTGCTGAACAGTCATTATCTGCAGTACAGGTCGATGATGTGGTACAGCTGGAAAGGATTGGGTTTGCCCGGCTGGACCAGGCAGAGGATGGGAAGTTAAGATTCTATTACGCCCATAAATAAAGTAAAAATTCTTGAAGTAGTAGATATTTCATTAAGTAATATATGTGTCCTTATAGAGTACCCAACAAAGTAAATTAGATTAATTTAATTTTTATCTAATTTACATTCTTATTTTTTAGATTCTTTTTTTAGATTCTTATTTCTTAAACGGTATTTTATTAAACGGTATTTCTAAAATCTCATTTTTAATAATTCTAATTTACTGTTTTCCATACTGGTTTTCCAGCAAAATTCATATTTGTTATTTATTCCCCAGTATGTTTGGTGTCTGTTTTTGTAATTTATGTGACCCACGTCACTAAAAATGAGATAAATCATTTGTGCCTGTGATGTTAAGTTTTAACTGTTAATAAAATCATATTAATACACAGCAAAAAGTAATAAAAATCGACCATTAAACTTATAACAACATAACACCGTTTTAAAAAGGTTGTTTACCAATGGAAACAGAATATTATCATGATACTCGGATGCAAAAACTCTTCCAGGTACTGGAAGAACCCAAATCCCTGGATGAAATAGATCTCTCCCTGGGATTCATAAAGAACCTGCTACTTAAGATCATCAACACCTACGGAAACATAAAAGTACAGCAGATTCATGAAATCACTGGCCTTCACGTTAACATCTTAGAACAATGCCTTAAACCAATGGAAAAGGAAGATCTCATTGCCCAGACCGGGGGAGGATTCCTTTTTGCCAGTGTAGATTACACCATCAAGAAACAGGGTCACGTGAAAGCATCCCAGTTAATGGAGGAAAACCCCTACATTGGAATGGCACCGGTAACCTACGATGACTACTTCAAGATCATGGAAGTCCAGATTAAAGGACGATACCCACTCAAAATACCCAAGGAGGTAGTGGAAAAAGCATTCCATGACGTGGTGGGAATGGCCTACCCCAAAAAGGTCCTCACCGAAGCAGCCATTGGAGGTAAAGGATTTTTTATCTACGGACCCCCAGGAACTGGTAAAACATTCCTAACCAGTAAAATGTCTGAAATATTACCCCCTATAATCATACCACGCTACATTGAGTTCAGTGGTAATATAATACAGTTACTGGACCCAGATTTTCACCGATTGCGACCGGAACAACCCGGAGACCCCCGCTGGGTTAAAATCTATGCACCATTTGTATTCACTGGATCAGAACTCAGCACTGAAAAAATGGAAACACTATACGACCCCAACAAGGGAGTTTATGAAACCTCACCCATCCTGAAAGCCAATGGAGGAGTTCTATTATTGGACGACCTGGGAAGGCAGAAGGAAGACCCCAATGTACTCCTTAACCGGATGATCGTACCCCTGGAGAATAAGAAGGATGTGATCTACGTTAAGGGAGCACCGGTAATTGTGCACACCCACTTCATACCTGCCCTGTCCACTAACCTGGAGATAACCATCATTGACGAAGCACACCTCCGCCGTGCACCCTTACACGTGTACCTGGAAGTTCCCAGTTCCGATGAAATCGTAGAGGTCTTTAAACGTAACCTGGACACCCTCAAGGAGGACTATGATGAAGATGTTCTGGAACGCTTCCGGAAAGTTTACATTCCCCAGATGCAGGGAGGGGAAAGCTTAAAACCCACCTTTGCCCATGCCAGGGACATTGCCCAGATAGCTCAGGCCATACGTATCCGGAGGGAAGAAGATAAGATGACAGTGGAAATACTGGAGGAAGCATTGAATCAGCATATCCTGGTATCCATGCAGCGTAAATACACTCCGGAACTGTTTGAAAGGATTATCACCCAGGGAAGCAAACCACATCAATAATTATCATAAGGATATGCATCTTAAGAATTACATAAAATATTCAGTATATCTTACTTGCATCTAAAATACACTTAAAAAAATATATTAAATGAGTGATGATCACCAAAGGGCAATGATCATACAACTCGAAACGAGATTATCACCATCATAAATCCATTAAATATTGAATAAGGCATATTAACGGACACACCTCAAGTTATAGTCAGTTTAATGGGATTTATTCCCTTAATAGTTACGTGGGAAAATCTTTTTAAGCGGTTATTTACAATATAAAAGAGGTTGAATTCACTACACTACAAGAGGATGATTATATATGACATGCAACATTTTAGTAGGCGGAGGTTGGGGTGATGAAGGTAAGGGTAAGTGTATTACCTACCTTTGTTACCAGGACAAACCGGAGATCATTGCCCGTGCTGGAGTAGGCCCTAATGCAGGCCATTCTGTGGAATTTAACGGAGAAAAATATGGGCTGAGGATGATCCCATCAGGTTTCGTTCACACCGGAGCAAGACTCCTCATAGGAGCCGGTGTACTGGTTGACCCATCAGTCTTCCACCACGAACTGGACTACCTCAACAAATACCAAGTAAAGAATAGAACCTTCGCTGATTATCGCTGTGCCATAATCGAAGAAGAACACAAAGAGCAAGATAAAGGCTCTGACCACCTTTATAAGAAGATCGGAAGTACTGGAACTGGCTGCGGACCAGCCAACCGTGACCGGGCACTGCGAACCATAAAACTGGCTGGTGACGTTGATTCCATGGAAGGATACACCACCGACGTGCCACTGGAAGTCAACACTGCCCTTGATGAAGGAAGAGATGTTTTCATTGAAGGATCACAGGGATTCGGATTATCTTTATACTACGGAACCTACCCATTCGTAACCAGTAAGGACACCACTGCCTCCAGTGCAGCAGCGGATGTTGGTGTGGGACCCACTCGTATTGATGATGTTATTGTTGTTTTCAAATCCTACATAACCCGTGTTGGAGAAGGACCATTCCCATCAGAGATCACCCAGGGTGAAGCTGAAAAGATGGATATCGAAGAATACGGAACAGTTACCGGACGAAGAAGAAGAGTAGGACTATTTGACATGGAACTGGCCCGTGAATCATGCATGATAAACGGTGCAACCCAGATCGCACTAACCTGTGTGGACCGGTTATACCCATCCTGTGAAAGGGTAACTGAATACTCAGACCTATCTGCAGAAGTCAAACAGTTCGTACAGGAAATCCAGGACGAAACCAAGGTACCAGTAACCATAATCAGTACCGGACCAGACCTGAAAGATACCATAGACCTACGTGACGAATTAATGTAAAAATCAGGGTTAGCTCCCTAATCTGGGTTAGCTCCCTAATTGATGGGATAAAACACCGGATTAATATGTAATTGGGGTTGAAACACCCCTCCCCAATACTAATTTTTTTATATTTTGATATTCACTCATTGAATGTTTATTTTTACTAAAGTAATTCTCATGGTTAATTACTCCGGAGTACATAAGAACTCCTGAGTACATAAATATTATAAGAATTACAGATGAAGGCAGGTGAATAAATGCTGGAGATAACCGTCCATGAAATAAGGGGACACTGCCCAGTTTACAAAGAAGGGGACGTTATGGTTTTCGAGGATCCAGAAATCGACCTGGATAAAACCGATGCCCTCTGCACCCACGCACTATCTACTATTCTCCATTATACTACTATTCTAGAACATAACTGGATCCCACTGAGCCTGGGATTAACCAGGGAAGGTGATAAGGACCATGCCTACCTGCAGTGTGTTGATCCTGGAAAACCTTACACTGACGGAGGTACAGTAATCTTCAAATGCAGAAGACTGGAGGAATGAAAAAAATTCTACTCTGATTCATTTTTTTTGAACAATCATGAAAAAATCTTATCCTTGATATAATTGGAGGGGTCATGAAAAAATCCTACCCCTTGGAGGAAGCATGAAAATTTACCTTTTAATTTCAGGTAAGTATGGGAGTCGGGTGGTCAACAACCTGGCGGAGCACGGAATGGCCAGTAACATAGTGGGAATGGAAGAATTCCCCCAGGATCTACCGGAGTTCATAGAAGATTTCACCAGTTACATCCCCCAGAATTTACCCCCAGCAGATCTCATCATTGCAGTGGGACTATCCGGTGATATTAACATGATAGTCACCTACATAGCTCAAGAAACCGGTGCAAAATCTGCCATAATACCGGTGTACGATCCCCAGCAGATGCCCCCTGGACTGCAGAAGGAGATCCAAGAATCTGCCCCTGATGTCAGGATAGTTTTCCCCAAACCATTCTGTTCCCTGGAACCAGTGGGTGATGCACCCATAGATGAGTTTGCCACCAGATTCGGTAAACCAGTCCTGTTCATCAAGTCCGATAGATACATTAAAAAGGTTGAAGTTCTAAGGGGAGCGCCCTGCGGTTCCACAGATTACATTGTCAGGGGACTGTGGAGCACACCAGCAGAAGAAGCAGAATCAAGTGCCACCCTGAAACTCCACAACTATCCCTGTAATGCCAGCAGCGACACTGACCCTGCAGTGGGTGATACCAGCATGCACCTGGCCAGCTACCAGATAAAAGAAGCCATTAAACGGGGCCTCGGCTTTGCCATGAAAACCGCAGTGGTGGACCCAGAAAAGTGCAACCCAGAAAAGTGCCAGGAAGAGTGTATTAAAAGTTGCCCCCAGGTACTCATTGGACTGGATACAGTAACCTTCAACCCGGATAAAATGGCAGAAATTGACCCTGCCACCTGTGGATACTGTGAGATATGTGTCAGGGAATGTCCACTGGATGCCATTGAAATTAAAAGTGGAAGATTCAAATTAAATGAGTGAGTTGGGGTAATTGAAGGAATCAATAAAAGTGATCAGGACTCGTGAAATTGATTATGATACTGCTAAAAAAGAGATATTAGGCTATTATCAAAACTACTCCGAAAGCTATGATTATGAAGTTGCTGATGATCTTGAACTGGATTATGAATTTGTCTGTCAGGTCCTTGAAGACTTAGAAAAAGAAGGTAGACTGGGATTGGTTGAATGATACTCTTTAACCATTTCATCGAACTGTTCGTAACAAATATTATATGGATTTAAAATGGAATAATAAACAGGTAACTGGAATAATTCAAGAGGTGATATGATGGATAATAAAGAGAAGGTAATTAAAGCTTTCAAAGAATCTGAAGAACCTTTAAACGCCACTAAAGTCAGCCAGATATCTGGTGTGGAGAAAAAAGAAGTTGACAAGATCATGAAAGAACTTAAAAAAGATGAAACAATCATTTCTCCTAAAAGGTGTTACTGGGCTTTAAATGAATAAAATATCCTTAAAGAAATCTCATCAATATCTTTTTTTTTATTTCCAAATATTTTTATTCCAAAATAATTGTTCTCTATTTTTTACTAAAATTCTCAGGGCATAATAAAAAAATATCACTGGAACAATATCAACTAATTTATTAAGGACTTTAAAGTAGAATTAATTATTGATAGGTGTTATTTTAACTGGATTGTGTTTTTAAATAAATGCAGAGATGAGTACTATGAAACTTTACGTGATAAGTTCAGGGAAGTATGGTAGTCGTATTGTTAACAGCCTGGCAGAAATGGGACTGGCCAGTAGTATGGTGGGGTTAGAAGAAATTCCGGATGACCTACCGGAGTTCATTGATGACTTCCAGCAGTACGTGCCAAAATCCATCCCCACTGCGGATCTCATCCTGGCAGTGGGACTATTCGGTGATATTAACATGATCGTACCTATCATCGCCAGGCAAAGCGGTGCCAAATCAGTGATCATACCCATTCACGACCCGGCACAGGTACCACCCGGCCTGCAACGGGAAATAGAAGAATCCGCCCCTGAAGTTAAGATCGTATTCCCCAAACCATTCTGTTCCCTGGAACCGGTGGGAGACACCTACATCGATAAATTTGCCCGTGAATTTGGTAAACCCAAACTGGAAATAGAAGCAGGCAACCTCATCCGGAAGGTGAAGGTGCTTAGAACTGCTCCCTGTGGCAGTACCCATTACATTGCCGAGAACATTGAAGGCATACCCACTGAGGAAGCAGAGCAGGAAGCAGGTAACAAACTACACAACTACCCCTGTAATGCCAGTATGGCCACTGACCCCGTGGTGGGAGATACCATACTTCACCTGGCAGGGTACCAGGTCAAAGAAGCAGTGCGCAGGGCAGTGGGTTTTGCAATGAAATCAGCGGTGGTGGACCCTGAAACCTGTGAAGCAGATGAATGCCAGCACGAATGTATCAAACACTGTCCACAGGTGCAGATAGGCATGGATACTGTAACCTTAAATGAAGAGGAACAGGCAGTAATCGACCCGGCCAGCTGTGGATGCTGTGAAATATGCATACAGGAATGCCCCTATGGATCCATAGAAATGGAAGAAAAGAAGTTCATAATAGAATAAAAACAACCACTATCTCAATGTTATCATAGATTTAATAATCTACAATCAATTATAAATCTACAATCAAATATCGAATTAATCAAAATTAAATCAGTCAATTATTCTAAATAAGATTCAGGAAAATTTAGTGAGTGATATTGATGCAAGGTAAAGTAATTTTCATAGGAGCCGGCCCTGGAGACCCGGAACTACTAACTATCAAAGGTGCCAAAGTTATTGCCGAGGCAGATGTGATTATCTACGCTGGATCCCTGGTGAACCCGGAGGTCTTATCCGGAGCCAAAGAAGGGGCCCAGATCTACAACAGTGCCCAGATGAACCTGGATGAAATCGTGCAAATGATGGAAAAATCAACCAGTGAAGGGAAACTGGTTGCACGGGTGCACACCGGTGACCCGGCTATTTATGGGGCAATCGCTGAACAGATACAGTACCTTAAAAATAAAAACATCCATTACCAGATCATCCCTGGTGTCAGTTCCCTGTTTGCCTCTGCAGCAGCATTAGAAGCAGAATTAACCCAGCCTGAAGTTTCACAGACAGTTATAATAACCCGGCCATCTGGCCGCACACCCAAACCAGAACGGGAAGCCATTTTCAGACTGGCAGAACACCAGGCCACCATGTGCATATTCCTGGGAGTGCACATGATCGGTAAAGTAGTATCAGAACTTTTAACCTTCTATGACCCTGGGACCCCGGTGGCAGTGGTCCAGAAGGCCAGCTGGGATGATGAAAAAATAGTCAGGGGCACCCTGGAGGATATAGTTGACCAGGTTCAGGAAGCTGGTATAACCAAGACCGCTCTTATTGTGGTGGGGGATGTGCTTGGTACAGGTAGAGTGACTCCATCCAAACTGTATGATGCCCACTTCACACATGAGTACAGGGAAGGTGAAGGAGAATAGTTAATGGTGGTTCTCCTTTAATTTAAAAATAGTATTCTTTAGATTAAATGCGTGTTTTGGATTTTTTTAAATCCTTTTTTCCATCAAACTATTTCTATTTAATCTTTATTTTAAATTTAGAATAATCAGAATATTATTGTAATTTACTCAAAAATATAAGAAAAAAATCAAAATTAAATCATTAATTTAACCATTATAAATGAAAATTTTAAGTTTATTTACCCATAGCTCTCCAAATCATACGGGAAACACTGTGTAAAATCAATCCGGTGAAAGCTATGAATGTCCCAAAAATGGCAATGAGTCCTGCTAGGGTGGTGGGGAATAAGGTGGTCATCTGACCCCCCAGGTACTCTCCAAAGAATTTCAAACCTAATATCATGCCAATTAACACTAAAATAAGTCCTGGAATTGTGAAGTAGTATAATGGCCGGTTGAATTCCATGTCCTGTAAGATTCGCACCAGAACACTCACTCCGTGGCTTAATGGATTCTTCTTATGGTGAGAATCTTCTCCATAAGTGGTGGTTATCTCCACTTCTTTAATCCTTAAACCTGCTTTAGAAGCTTCAATGAGCATTTCACTTTCAATGGTGTAACCAGTGCTGTGGAATCGGAATAGTGGTAGGGTGTGACCGGCGAATGCACGGAAACCACTCTGACTGTCAGTAACATCCATTTTTCCACTGATGTTGGTGGCAGTGTCCAGTACGTTCTGTCCCACGCGTCGGTAAGCAGGGGTTTCCTTCCCATTACCATTTAAATATCGGCTACCGTTTACTATGTCGGCTTCACCATTGATTATGGGTTCAAAAAGTTTGGGTATTTCTTCTGGTTCGTGTTGACCATCAGAGTCCAAGGTGACTATGATATCTGCATCTTTAGCTGCCTTGAAACCAGTTTTGAGTGCTGCCCCTTTTCCCTGATTCTGGGGATGGACTAGTACTTTAGCCCCGGCTAACCTGGCTATATCTGCAGTTTTGTCATGGCTGCCGTCATCAACAACAATAACCCTTAATACATGTTGCCGTGTTCCCAGAACCACGCTGCCAATGGTTTTTTCTTCATTATAAGCGGGTATGATAGCTATAATCTTTATTAATACCCCTCCCTAATAACGTTAATAATATTGCAATAGATGGATAATATATTCATTTCATGTTTATATTCACTAACACCTTAAATTTTATGGTATTAAAATTTAATGATACTTTATTTTATACATTATCCCATTTCATAAGTTAAAGATATAATTTATTATCAAATATTGTAGGTCAGTATTTAACCTATTATTCATATTCAACCGGTACTCAACTCTCATTATAAACAAAATCAAATAATAAAATACAGCTAATCTGCATTTATTTTCGTTATTTTGAATAAATTTGGTCGTTTAATCAGTTTAAGGGAGTTGTTTTTTAATCAAACATGTTATTAGTTGTTGAAACTTATAAAACTTCTCATTTTAGATTCTAAAAAATGATGTTCAATCAAATAATAGTTACAGTTATATGTCACTAGTAATAAAATCTTCATATCATTTTTTAATGGATGAGTGATGGGATTTAATTCCTACGATCAAAATTGTTCACTGAAATTAAATTATTAAATTTTAACCATAACCTGAGGAGTAATGAAATTGAGCACTGTTGAAATGGATAATAAAAAACGTTTCCAAATTGGATTACCAGTTAATTATGTCATAACTCTTATTGCTTATCTTTTGGCTTTGATAGGGGCAGAACTTTTAACTACCTATGTTAATAAGACCTGGGGGCTTGCTGCTCATACTATTATTCTCTTTGCTCTTCTGGTTAATGCAGCCATGGTGGAATCAACTGATTTTTCTAACCTGCTACGCAGTATGATGCCCATACCCATCATACGTATTGTGGGACTTTCCATACCCATGATGCAGATAAAACCATTGTACTGGTTCCCTATTGTTGCTTTACCCCTTTTTGCAGCATCTTTAGCTATCATACGCAGTCAGAATTTGTCCATGGCTGATGTGGGGTTGGTTCTGGGGAATGTCAAGGTTCAACTTCTCATTGCAGCTACTGGATTTGTTACTGGTATTATTGAGTTTTTCATTCTCCGGCCAGATCCCTTGATCTCCCAGTTTACTCCAGTGCTTCTAATTGGAGCTTTCTTTATTCTATTGATATCCACTGGGCTGGCTGAGGAGTTACTCTTCAGGGGTATCCTGCAGAATAACGTTACCAACATGTTTGGTGCAGCTTTTGGTCTTATTTACACATCCCTGGTGTTTACCACCATGCACATTGGCTGGATATACTTTGCGGATTTAGTCTTTGTGTTCTGTGTGGCCCTGTTCTATGGTACCTGTCTAATTAAAACCAAATCCATATTCGGAATAACCGTTGCTCACGGAATATCCAACTCCATGTTGTTCTTAGTAATGCCCTTTGTGAATTTAGCTGCCTTTGGGTTACATTAAATCCCTTTCGATTGCATTAAATCTTTTGGGTGTAGATTAAGTTAGTTTATTTTTGGTGCAGTGGCTTTATCCTTCTAAACTAGAAAAATGGATTATTCATTTTTAACATGTTTCAAGTATGGTTTATAGAATACAGTTTGAGTATCACTCAAATCCCATCAAAATTCTATGGTTTCCATTTAAACATGGAATATAAAGAATTTTGGATTTAATTCATTAAGATATATAGTCCTAGCGATGTAAATTAAGTAGATAATTGAAAAATGATTAAGAGAAAAAAATTATTAAATCAAATCAGACTCGTGAGACTGCCTTATTTAATGATGAAAAATAAAAAGAAGAATTAAATGTTTTTTAAAGGTAGTATGTTTTCTGAGCATTCTTGGCTGCTGATCTCTGATTGTTGGGATAATAAATGAAATCACTGATTCCTAGGATACGGTAACTTTCTCGTTTTAAAGTATAATTACCTTCCCAATCAGTCATCACCCCATCAATAGTGAAGTTACCCGTAAAGTTCTTGCCATCATTCTGGAAGTAGGTGACACCTGTCCATGCTGCACATGTTAGGTTCATGTGTCCCTTGAAGGTGGTATTGAACATAGCACCTTTAATGTCCTTGGTTACGATGGCATAAATGGTTCCAGGGGTTAATTTAATTTGATCTATTTTTCCCACTCCAGTGAGTCCGTCACCAGTGTAATCCAGGGGACTTTCTGATTTTTCAGCACCTGAAATTTTTAAGAAGAAATTGAAATTGGTACCTTTTCCATTGATCTTGTAAAAACCTCCCATTGATGCAGAGTTGGGATTTGATGCATTGGTGGGTGGTATCCATACTTTGGCACTGTAATTGTATGGAATCTGGTCAAAGACCAGGCCACTGACAAATCCACTGGAAACTTCTAGGACAGCCAGAGCTGAAAAAGCCAATACCAGTACCACTGTTACCGTTAAGATTTTTTGATTCATTTCAATCAATTAGCTGTTTAGTAATTCTCTTTAATTACTCCCAGATTCTGGATAAACCATATATTTAATTCAATATTTAATTTATTAATTAATTTGCAAAATTTAACTCAAAATAAGTAATAAAATAAAAAAATAAAAAAGGGGGTTGTATTTTGTTAAATAATACTAGCAATTGCACGGCACAGCTCTGGAGCTCTGCTAATGATGATGGTTACAGATCCATCTGCATTCACAGTGATTATTTCTTCCTCGTAGAGCAGTTCCTGATCCGCTGTGTCAATGGATTGGATGTTAGCAATTTCTGTTGGTGTTGTTCCAAGGAATACAGTACTATTAGTGATGTTTACTGGAAGTGTTGAGATAGTCAATGGGTTGTAGGTTACGTTGGTCAAGTTGTCGCTTGCAGTTGGGTATCTGTTATTTGACCAACCCTGGAATGATATGTTAAGTGCTCCTGTGCCACCACCGGTAGTGTTAAAGAGTCCTTTCCAAGATTGTACCCGTATTACAGTTCCTGCAGGTAATGATTGATTTTCGTATCCCAATATATGGGATAAATCAATGGTCACATTATCATTGGGTTTTATGAATGTATCTGCCCCAAAAGTTATGTTAGTACCGTTTTTATGGGTGGCATTGGCATCTATTTCAACGTGTGCCCATGTACTACCATTGTTGTGGATCGCAAGTTTAGTACCTTTTTCTGATATTGCACTGGCATTGGTGCCGTTTGTTTTAGTATTATCATTGCATCCTGATACAGCCACAACCACTATGACTACTGCCAGGATGGCTAATAATCCTATTTTTTGGTTTTTCATTCCCGACCACCCCTTAGAGTATGGTAACAACTTTGTAGGTGACTACTGCACCAAAGACAAATAACAATGGCAGAATTGCCACGTTAGAGCTGTTAATAAAAGTGTTTATTTTACTATTTTTATGGGCTTCGGAGCTTAAAATCTCTTTCAAAGCCAAAAATGTTATAAGGGCCACAACGGCTATAAGACTGTAGCCTAAAATATCTGCAGAAGTCACTGCTGTGGTGGCAGTGGCTGCAGATGTAGCTGCAGTGGTGGTTGTTGTAGTGGTAGTGGCTGTAGTTACAGTCGATATCATGTGTATACCTTCTTTTTCTTTTAATATATATTTTTTTCCTTTATATAACAATATCCGGTTCCAATCTCGATAAACACCATCTTTATCGGTTTAGATGATCGGATGGTGGCTAATATAATAAATTGGATAGTTGGTATTATTTTTTTAACTATAAATAAGTTTTACTATTTTATTATTTGTGATACCTATCACAAGCAACCTATTTAATTGCATAACCACTTTTATTGGCAAATGTGAATAATTGATAAAAATAAAAGTGAAAGAATCCTAGAGATGCTCTGGTTAAATCGTAAAGGTAATATAATTACCTTTTTTTGATCTAAATTTTCTTTTGGGATTTAATTTCCCGTTGGATTTGTTTCTTTTTGGATTTAATCTCTGGTCTTGGATTTGACTTTTTAGTTGATTCCCATTTTTTGATTTAACTTAAGCTTCAGGGATTTAACTTATGTAACATTCATCCACAGATGCAGGGACCGATAAGCAGTCTCGTTATCCGGTAACTTGTAGAGCAGGAACTCCAGTTTCTTCTGACCGGTGGAGCCTGCAGTGAAATTGTAGGGTATCTCCACCTTCTGGCCATTGGTTAAGGTTAGTGTCTGGTTTTTAAGGATGGTATTATTCACTTTCACCACTAAAAGATAGTCCGTGGTGGTGTATTCATGATTTACCACGCCAATAATCATGGAACCGTTCTGGCCAGTGGTGAGGTTAGTGGGGTAGTTACTGGCAGTACCGTTTGATCCTAATATGTAGAATTCGGTGAATGTTTCACCCTGCTTTGGTTTCACTATGATGTAAACAGTGGTGGAAATAGCCAGGATGATACTGATGATGAGTATGATGGACAGTATCCTCTCTGTTTTTGACTCTCCCTTAAATGAACCTTTAATATCCTTTGCAAAACTACCGAAAGGTACAAAGAACCGTTTTTCTTCTGGTAAACTTCTCCGCCTTAAAAAGGCGATTACACACATGGCCAGTGTGAAAATGGTAAGGCTGATGAGTATAGGATCCAGTCGAATGCCCCAGGGGGTGTAGTTAAGGGCCAGGCCAATGAGAGGTGTTACTGCAATGCTTAAACCAAAACTTAACGCCGCCCTTTCAATACCATCAAGGTCACCCCATTTAGGGAAAAGAGCTGCGATGAGTGAATAACCTGGAATGAATAAAACCAGTAAAATTCCAAGGATAGTCCTCACGAATGTCTTATTGAGTGGTGGTATGAGTACGAAGGCCACTGTGAGGAGGGTGATGGCCACCACTAGGATGATGTCCAGATGGTAGTTACGTGGTTTAACTGTTGGAGGTGTTTTTTTAACATCTTTTTCATCAACAATTCCCGCTTTATTTGTATCTACAATACTTCCACTTTTAGGTGTATCCTCACTACTTACTGTTTTATCTGTTTTCACAGGAGTGCTGATGGCCTGTAATTTTCTCAGGGTTTCTTCCTTGGCTTCCGGGGAAGGAGTTACCTCTTCTGTTTTTTCAGCTTCTTTCTCTCTGTCTTCAAGGCCTTCATCAGGATAATGGGAAATCTCTTCCGGTACTTCTTCTTTACTACTTGGTAAGTACCATTTCCTTAAGAATGCCCCTGCCACCAGTATTATGGAGGCCACGAACATTATGGTTACCACGTACTTGGGTACAGCTGGTAATAGGTGCATGTTCCATGCCAGGAAAGATAGGATGAATAAGATAATTGCAATAATTGTACTGGCAATGAGGAGATTCCTTGAACTGGTCCTGGATTTATCAGGGAAGATGATGGTTAGCCCTGCATAACCTAAGATAAACAGGAGTAAGATAAAGAAAACAATTGAAGTGGTTGTGGTTTTTAATGGATTGAAATACAGGAACAGGAGTGAAATTCCACTTAAAAAGAGGATCATAACCAGATCCCAGTTTCGAAAACCAGGTTTCTTATGGGTTGGTTCTTCTCCCCACACTGGTTTATCCATTTCCGATTCATAATCTGTGGGTGAGGTTTTAACTGGTTCTTTTACTCGGAAGGGAACACCTCGTGGTTGTTCAGAATGATCTTCCTCGTCTTGGGAAGCTTCATGGTAATCTGGGACGTATTCCTCATCTGGATATGATTCATCTTCATCCAAAGGATATTTATCCTTAATTCTCTCATACTGGATGGGTTTTTCATTCTTCAAATCCTGATATTTTCGAGGTTCTATATCAGGGGCTTCCCCAAATTCATCTCCCGGCTCTTCTTCAAATTCCTTAGATGGTTCTTTCCATTGTTCTTCTCCTGGTTCTTCCTCAGGTTCCCCTTGGGTTTCATCCTCTAAACCTTCATCATATTCAGAATAATATTCATCGGGGATTTCTTCTTCATCCTGGAATGGTTCTTCCCCTTCAGGGGGTTCTTCTTCATAGTATTCATCCTCATAATATTCCCCATCACCTTCGTAGTGATCTTCATATTCATTGGCTTCTGCCTCTGCTTTCTGCCGCATTAAAGTAGCACGCTCAATGGATTCCTCCAGTGTGAGCTGGGGATCCCTGCGGAGAGGTTCCAGTTCATCTGTGGGTTCTTTCCTTCGGGCCATGGCAATCAGGGAGAACACAATAGTCACTATGAGGAGTATCTGATTAAGGGACCCTGTAAGTGCAGTCCACTTGAGGCTGTTGAGTATCAGTGGTAAAAAGAGGATGAAAACCAGTCCCAGAACAAAGCCCAGACCTAATCGGAGTGTCCAGCCCATTTTCTCATCACTGGGCCAGATTGCCGTAATCAGGGCGTATCCTGGTAAGAATAAAACTAAAATCGTTGGTAATAGTGATAATGGATATCCTTTAATCAGCTTGAGCCAGCTCATTATTAGAACTGCTATGCTGAGGATGATAATGAGTAAAAGGTCTTTCTGTGATGAGAGTTTCATAATCTGTTGTTTGGATGAACTTGTATAAAATACTTGGTGTTAATGAGTCCTTTAATCAGATTATTTCTATCTTACCTTTTTTTAGAACCAAATGAAAAATTAGAAGCCGCACTAAAAATTTAATTTTAACAAAAAAAATATGAGATCCATATTCGTATGAAACTCATTATTTTGTCCGATATGTCCGTTATAATGTCCGTTATTGAATATGCTTCATGTATATTAAAAATTCATTATACATATTAAGAAAGTTCATACCTTCTTCCTTTCTTCTCACCAATGGCTACTATAAGTTTTTTATCCACCAGGTCTGCTAAATACCTCCGGAGTGTACGTTCATTTATTCCTGGGGAAATACGCAGGAAATCCGACATGGTTAGGGATCCGTGTTCCTGTATATGTGACACTGCCTGGATCTGGCTGCGGTTAAGGCCTAAACTTTTCAAATATTCTTTATCATACACGTTTTTTAACATGTAAACCGAAAAACCAGCAAATTCTTCTTTAAAATCAGGTTCTGGGAGCCCGGCGTTTTCGAGTGACTTCATCATCTGTGGTATGCCTGATCCATGAACTTCCACCAGGCCTGCCTTGAAGAACATCTCCGCAATTAAAGGATTCCTGGTTGAAGAAGGGTGAGGTGTCTGGAGTTTTTCAATGGTCAGTCCACCGAACAGTTCTCCAGGGTTAAAAAACCATATCTGGTCATCAAATATCTTTATCTGGGTCTGGACCTGGAATTTGAAGTAGTCCCGGTGGACTAGGGAGTTTATTAAAGCTTCACGTATGGCTTTAAGGGGATAGTCCCAGACTTCTTCTCTGGTTAATTTGCCCTTTATTTCGAATTTCACATTGATGGAGTTTTTAATGGCTTCTTCTGCTTCTTCAGCCTGCTGGAACAGGTTACCGGTAACTCTTCGGTCGTAAATATTGACATCATCCTTGAACCTTAACACCCTGACCATGGCGTTGGTGAAGTACTTCTGGGGGTCCCGGCCAAAGAGGATGATAGCAGCATTGGTGAGCCTGCCATCAACTAAGAGGTTAAGCTTTTTGAGTATTTCCGGTACTTCCGCCTTATCATCTGCTATGAGCCTGCCTCTTCGGACTGCTTTTTTGGTGAATTTCCGGAGGGATTCTTCATCAATTTCTTCTATACTATAATCATTGGTCATTCCGTCCCAGTTGGTTCCGGTTAAGAAGAACTCCTTTAACTGGTCTCCTGAGATTCTGGTGTTTTTATTATGGATCCTTTTGTAGTACCTGCCATTGTATGAAATAGGATTGGGACTTTTTTTAACGTCAATTCTTAAGATCGTTTTTTCTTCCCAGTTAAAACAGGAGATTGTGGGGTTGATTCCCATTTTATCTATTATTTTGGTGGTGAGTGGCTGGATATTTTTGTCACTGCAGTCAAAACCAGGGATATTTTTTTTATTTTTAACTCCGCAGAACAGTGTTCCGCCATCGGTGTTGGAGAATGCGGATATGGTACAAAATGCATTTTCATCCATGGATTCTATGAATTCTACTCCGTTTTGCTTTTCGTCTTGTAAGATTCTGGAAAAATTCATTTAAAAGCTCCCAATTCTTGATATTTTAGTTAAATTTGTTAATTTAAGTGTTTACTTCTGTAATTTATGGAATATAACTATTGTTCAATTATTTCTTAACATTTGAGAAAAATTGGAAGATATTTATCTTGTCAATTAGAATATAATTTATCTCTTTGTAAAAATTTTATCTCTCTAACAATGGAGAAAGATCATATGTTCACCTATAAAGCATTTGGGCTGGAAATCGCATCAGAAATTGAACTACCCGGAATGATTGAAAGTTCTGATTATGAACTTAAGGAAGGTGATCCTGATGTTGAGATCATATTGGGGTCCGTTGATCCATCCCATGTTACTTGGGCCGAGGTGGAGGGACCCAATTACCTGGTTACAGGATCTGATGTATACCTGTGGTGGGATGAGATTGGGAAGGTTAAGATCAGTAATGGTGAGCAGGTGATTGTGGAACCAATTGCTGATCTGGATGGTTCTGATGAACTTAATTTAATTCCTTTCCTGCTGGGGCCGGTGATGTCCCTCATGCTTCACCAGCGAGGTTTTTTAGTCTTACACGGTAGTGCAGTTAACATGGGTAATGTGGCCACAAGTGATATATCTGGGGTAGTGGCCTTCCTGGGACACCGTGGTAATGGTAAATCCACCACTGCTATCCACCTCTACGTGGAAGGATATCCATTGGTGGCAGATGATATTCTGGCCATAAAATTTGATGAATCAGGAAAACCAGTGGTTTATCCAGGTTATCCTCATGTGCGTTTATCAGAAGAAGCTTACAACCAGGTTAAGGAGCACACCGATATTTTAACTCCTCTGAAGACCCTGGCGGGTAAGGTGTTCTGTGATGCATCCTACCATTTTTCCCCGGAACCAGTGATGCTGGAGAAAATCTACGTTATTGAGAAAGTTCAGGATGGAGTGGATGGAAATGTCATTCTTGAATTAGATAATGGAAAACCTATTGTTAACACTGGAATATCCGTTTTAAAGTCTCAGGAGAACTTGATTGATTTAATCCGTCACTCAGTTGCCAACCGTATATTCCAGCAAACCACTCAGAAGGAGAATTTAATAAACTGTGCCCAGCTGATAAATAATGTTACTGTGAAACGTTTGGTATTGATTCATTCCTTTAACAATCTTCCTGATTTAATTCACATCATCGAAAAGGATTTTAAATCTGGATGAAGAATTTATATTCAGCAGATAGATAGAACTAGTAAAATCAATTTTTGAGGAATTTACAATGACAGAATTATCTAAATCATCAACAATTGTGGTGAGTAAAGATGTGGTGTCCTGTGATCTTGGTGGGGAAACCGCCATGCTGGACATGAAAGAAGGAGTTTACTACGGTCTCAATGAGATGGGAACCATCATATGGGAATTCATCCAGGAACCCGTAACCATCCATGAAATTATCGACCAGATAAGGGATGAATACGATGTGGATGAAACGACCTGCTTTAATGATTTAACCGAACTTATAGGGCAGATGGCAGAAAATGGATTGGTAGAGATCAAATGACCGTTTTTATGAGTTTTAAAAACTTAAATTCTCAGGATAAGAAACTTGTTTTAAAAACATTTTTTTTAAATTATTATGTAAGATTAATCGTTTGGATATTTCCTTTCCAAAAAGTCCGTGAAATAACTGGAAATATGGGAAAAAGACACAATAATGGGAAAATTAATTTTCATAAGTTAATTTGGGCTGTAAATGTAACCAGTCATTTTGTAATTCGTTCAACATGTCTTACTAATGCATTAACTGGACAAATACTTTTACAACAACATGGTTATAAACCACGACTTCTCATTGGTGTGATATATAATGAGGAGTTTGAAGCACATGCTTGGTTGGAATATGATAAAAAAGTTGTATTAGGCAAATCCGAGAAAGACTTCACACCTTTAGCTGATATTAAGTAATTTTACTGCTTAAAAAAATAATAACTATTTGTTTTATTTAGTTTATAATTAAAAAATTAGAAAAATACCCTGAATAATCAGGGTAACTCTTTGTTGCTTGTACTAACTTCGGATTACAACACTACCTGAGTTGTTAGTTGTTACAGGATCGTACTCTGTTTCAGCTGTTTTTTTAGCAGTTACAGTTTTACTTCCAGAAATAAAGCTTCTAGTAACATGTAACGTTAATCTTACAGTTTGACCTGGATTTAGAGTTCCAATAGTCCATTTGCCGGTGTTTGAGTTGTAAGATCCCTGTGAACTTGAATAAGAGTTGTAATTTATTCCACTCGGTAACGAAGTAGTTATTACCACTCCATTTGCAGGATCAGGGCCATTATTAACAACATCAACATATATGTCAAAACTTGACAACCAGCCCGGCGTTGTATTGCTTGCACTAACAGTTACACCTATATCTGCAGCTTTTGGCACGGTCAGGGTTAATGTTTTTTTATCATAACCTGTTGGGTCGTACTGATTTTGTGCGGTGGTGTTGGCGTAGGTGGTGATGGTTCCAGTTTGAGCCACTTTTGCAGTAATTGTTAGAGTGACACTAGATCCGTTGGTTAGAGTCCCAACATTCCAGATTCCCGTGTTACTATCATAGTTAGTGCTGCTGCTGGAGACAAATGTTAATCCCGAAGGTAATTTTGAGGTTATATTTATGCCTGTTGCAGTGTTTGGTCCGTTATTTTTGGCAGTTATGGTGTACACTACAGTACCTTGATAGTTAGGAGCACTGTTGTTTACAGTATAAGTAACTGCTACATGGGATTGTGGAACTGTTAGAGTTAATGTTTTGCCATCGTAAGCGTTAGGGTCATACTGGTCCTGTGCGGTGGTGTTGGCGTAGGTAGTGATTGTTCCTGCTCCTGTTACTTTTGCAGTGATAGTTAAAATGGCGCTAGTTCCAGGGGCTAAAGTACTGATATCCCAGATACCAGTGTCACTGTTATAATCAGGGCTACTGCTGGAGACATAAGTTAAGCCGGACGGAAGTAATGATTTGATATTGACGTTAGTAGCAGTGCTGGCTCCATTGTTGGTTGCGTTTATGGTATACACTACGTTATCCTGATAGTTAGGGTTGTTGTTGTTAACAGTGTATGTAATGCCAATGTGGGAGTTAGGTGCTAGAAGATTTCCATTGCTGTCAAAGTTAATCTCTTTATTATCTATTAGATTGAGATCTTGTGCACCATTCCAGAATGTTTTGGTAGGATTAGTTCCGCTGCCGCTGTTAATCAGGACTTTACTATTTATGTTAGAAAGGTCATTTGCCATTTCCATATCATCATAATCGAAGGTGAATGTACCGTTGCTTCTGATGATAATTCTGAATGTGTTGAATTTGTCTGTTTGAGTGTATCCTGGTACTTTATCCCATGTTATGATTATTTTATCGTTTTCGATGGTGTAATAAATGCTACCTGCGTGGGTAATGTCAAGGTCACCCCAGAATGCTGCGATGTAAGGCACATTGTCGGGGTAATCTCGGTAGTATGGTCCTGGCATTGGAGTGCCAAAGGAGATTAGCCCGTTAACATTGATGTAAATGGTGTTGTAAGTTTGACCATAAAATGTAACTGGGAATGGTAATGTTATGGCAGATGTGGTTCCATCGTCAGAGTTTACTACTCCTCCCTGTTGTCCTTCATTGGTGAAGATATCATCAGGGATTTTTCCGCTAATTGCAAGATTAATACTTGCCATGTTGTTAGTGTTATTCCAGTCGAACTGATTTGCAAATGTCTTGTTTATGATATTGGTGAAGTTACCAACGTTAACTGCTTTGGCAATAATGGTTAAAGTTGCTATTTGTCCACTTAAAAGGTTTTCAATTGTCCATATGCCGTTACTGTAGCTACCATAGTTGGTACTGCAGGATACGAATTCTAATCCACTAGGTAGAATATCAGATATTTTAATACCTGTGGCTAAATTTGGCCCATTATTGGATGCATTAACTGTAATTGAAACTGTGTCATTAACTGTGGGAGTTGTATTGTTGATACTTTGACTAACCCCAATATCAGCTGCTGCAGGAACTTCTATCTCAACTGTTTGTCCGTTGTTGTTGTAGTTCCAGTCTGTGAAAGCGGGTGTTAATGGGGCAGTTAGTATTGCGCTGTTTGATATGGTGCCAGTACTAATGATTTTAGCGATTATAGTCAGTGTTTTACTTGTTCCGTTGGCAATGTTGCCTACATTCCATATTCCCGTTGTATGATTGTAATATATTCCTCCGTCATCTGAAATCCATTGAAGTCCTGATGGTAGTATATCTTTAATTTTAACTCCTGTAGCATCGCCAGGTCCATTATTAGTGGCATTAATGGTGATAGTGACTGTATCTTGGTATTTTGTGGTTCCGGTTATAGTTTGTTTAACTTCAACATCGTGTGCAGCCGGAACAGTAATTGCAAGTGATTTTGAGGGTTGTGTTGAATATACTGGTGAAACTAATGTGGCAGTATTGGTTAATGCGGATGTTTGGTTTCCGGTGGTGATGACTCTTACGTATACGTTCATCCAAGCTGGTCCGCCTGAATTGAGGCCTTTAGCCATGAGTGGTATGTTCCAGGTTATTGTTCTGGTGTTTTCGTCATAGGTGGCTGTTCCTACGCCTCTGGTGTTGAAAGCTATGAATTCATAGCCACTTCCAATTGTATAGGTCACTACAACATTCGTTGCATCATCGTATTCTGCTGTACTCCCTCTGTTTCGCACGTCTACTACAAATACTGGTGTGTTACTGTAGTAATAACTTGAATCAGGATACCATAGGTAATTATCAACAACTATGTTAGTTTTAGGGGTGTAAGTTCCAGATACTATTAGATCTGTGGTTTGTCCGTTGTTGTTGTAGTTCCAATCTGTGAAAACGGGTGTTAATGGGGCAGTTAATATTGCACTGTTTTTTATGGTTCCATTTGTTGCAGTGATATTAGCCGTTATGATTAGTGTTTTGGTTGTTCCGTTTGCGATGTTGCCTACATTCCATATTCCAGTTGTATGATTGTAATATATTCCTCCATCATCTGATAACCATTGGAGGCCGGATGGTAATAAATCTTTTATAATGACTCCTTGTGCGTCGTCTGGTCCATTGTTGGTTGCTGTTATGTAATAAGTCACAAGTTTGTCACCATTCATATTAGTGGAAGTCGTAAAGGTTTGTTTTACTTCTATGTCATGTGCTTTGGGAACAGTAATGGCAATGCCTTTTTCGTTGTTTGCATTGTTGTAATCATACTGGTCTAAAGAAACGAGTTTTGCTGTATTGGTTAATTCAGGTGTTTGGTTTCCTGTGGTGATTACTCTTAGGTATACGTTCATCCAAGCTGGTCCACCTGAATTGACACCTTTGGGTATGAGTGGTATGTTCCAGGTTATTGTTCTGGTGTTTTCGTCATAGGTGGCTGTTCCTACGCCTCTAGTGTTGAAAGCTATGAATTCATAGCCACTTCCAATTGTATAGGTCACAACAATATTAGTTGCATCGCTTAATCCGGATGCGCCTCTGTTTCGCACGTCTACTACAAATACTGGTGTGTTACTATAATAATAATTAGAATCAGGATACCATAAATAATTATCAATAGCTATATCTGCTGCTTCGGGTACAGATAAAACAACTTCTTGGGCATCGTTATCAAGTTTAGGGTCTGCATTGGTCTGTACTGTTTTTGAAGCTAAATTTTTGATGGTTCCAGTACCGTTGACTCTAGTAATTATATTAAGTGATTTGGGTGAATCGCCGTAGTTGATAGTACCGATGTTCCAAATTCCTGTGGTTGGGTTATATGCTCCGTTAGAGTCATCTGAAATATATGTTAAGTTATCTGGCAATTTGGTGGTTATTTGAACTCCTGTAGCAGTATCAGGTCCATTATTGGTTACAGTAGTTGTCAATTTGACAGTTTCATTATAATTTGGATTGGTATTGTTAACACTCTGGTTAACTTGAATATCTGCTGCTGCAGACACTGCTCCAGATAAAATGATAGCTAAAACTAAAGAAAAAGCAATAAATAATAATTTTTTATCCAATTTTTTATAATATTTTGATACTCTCATAACATTCCACCAAAGACTTTGTGAAGATGGTCACATGAGCTATATTTTGATGTGCCATATGTCACATTTATATATATAATACTCATTAGTTGTGTGATTCATCCTTATAAAGGTTTCTTTTCTGAGTGCAAAATTGTTGGATGTGAACAACGAATGTAATAATCAGTGTCCTATAATAAATAATATCATCTAAAAAAACAGAAAAATTATTTTTGAGATTGTTTTATGTCATTTAAAATAGCTTCACATAATTTAGGCAGATATCTATAACCACTTGGATATATTAGTTGTTTAACTGGCACTTTCTTGATGATAGTGGCAAATTTCTCAAGACGTCTTGGTTGCCAGCCCATTGTTTCTACTAAATAAGGGCTAAATGAATGTTTGACTAGCTCTAAAACTGCTTTAACAGGAGTAACTGGCTTTATTTCAATTTCATTTTTTTTAGATATCCTTTTGGGGATATAAATGCATTTAAGTTCTGATTTATAGTTATCAAATCTTCCAAAGTCATTTAAACCTACAAAAACTCTTTTCTTTGAGATTTCAGGATGTACGACTGGAAGATCATCAGAATGCCCCAAAAAGTATTCTGCTTCATCTGGCCACATTCGCATAGTGGGGTAACCTGGTCTACATAAGATATTTTCGTCAACTAAATCTAAGGGCAAAATATCATCAGTAATTAAATGAAAACCTTTTTGCATTAGAGAAGCAGCGATTGAAGTTTTACCTCCTTTGTTAGATGAGAGAAATGCTACCGCATTGTTATCAACATTAACTCCGGAGGCATGAATGGTGGGTATCCCCTTCCTTTCAAGCCAGTAAGACAAAACAATTCCTAAAAATTGAATTTCAATTAGATTATATTCTTCCTGATGAATATGGCAGATAATTTGTTTATCGTTAATGTAATAATCAGAATAACCATTAAATCGAAGTAAATCCCATTTTTTCAGTTTGTAAAAACAAAATTTTCCTTTTAAAGACCTATTTGTAGAAAAAGAATCATAAAAAACTTCGTTGGTCAAAGAAAAATCAATTGGAGGTTTTTGAACTACTTTGAAATATATGTCTGGTTTAAAGTAGCCCCTACTTAATTTACTTACAAAATTAAAGTCAGTAGCAATAGTCAGGCCGAAAAGAGAATATTTTTTCACTTTCATAAGTGGGAGCTAAAATATTAAATTTTAAAAATGAAATAATTAATATTATCTCTTAAGAAAAATTTTATTGTAAATTACATAACGCATTTTAACCTTGGTAAGTATATAAAGTTCCACCTGCAGTTCCATCAGCTTCATCACCATCACTACCTTTAGTTAGTTTTTTGATGTTTCCATGGACTTTGATTTTTGGAGTTTCATATGATTTTCTTTTGTTATTCTCATTATCTGTCATATTAATTATTCTCCCAATTGTATTTAATTAACAATAATGTTCGTGAATATGCATATAATCTGGGCTTATATTTATATTTATATTATAAATTCATTATTTTTTTTTAACCATGTTTCAAGAGTGATATACCAGGCCATATATTTCGAATTGTAATAGTTTTTTTCCCACAGTAATTCAAATTCGTGTTTTAATTTTGTTGAATTCACTAAACCAAGCTTTTCCAGTTCTGAATTTTGGAGGAGACTTTTTATTCTTTTTTTTCTTTATGGAATCCATTATAATAGAGTTCTGTTACTAAACCTTTATCACTTCTTGTGCGAACATTTTCGGGCATTTTGTCCATCATACTTTCCCTTAAAAGAACTCTAGTAACTCCATTAAAAGAACGTAAGTGATTGGGGACTTTAATTAGAAATTCTATCATTCTCCGATCCAAATATGGTTGTCTTAGTTCTATTCCATTGTGAAATGCCATAATGCCAAAAATATCAAAAGATGAAGTAAACCAGGGATTTCTTAACATCTGATATGATTTAAGCCCATAACTATCTAAGCCTGGAGGTTTATAAAAATTTTCTTTAAGTTTGCACGAATTCCTATCTGAAGCTTTATAATTCTTATTTAACCAGTCTAAATTATCATGGTTTAAAAGCCTCCAAAATTTTAATACGAGATTATTGGGAATAATAGGGAATAAATAAGCTTTTAAAAGTAAATTAGCTAATTTAAACCCTCCTTTTTTCTTGAACCAAGAGATTTCCTGAGTCCAATCTTTTAATTTAACGTCACGTAAGGCAACTGGGATGTGGTAAAAAGCTTGTCCAACTAGATCATCACACCCCAACCCTGTAAGGTACACTGAACATCCTTCTTCTCGGGTTGCTTTCATAATTCCACGAGTATACCCGCGCAACTCCCAAATATCAGGTTCGTCTAGAGGAAAATCATCATCTTGCCCTAACTCACAGAATGCCCATTTATCATCAGAGATCACATATCTAACCGGTGTTCCTTCACAATAATCTGCAACACTGTCAAAATAATGTTTTTCATTTGCAGAAGGTATATCATCAAAAACTCCGGATATGAGTTTGATTTCAGACAAATCTGAATTCTTTTTCCTCAAATGATATGTTTGACAGGCTAATGCGGAAGAGTCCAGACCACCACTAACCCATATCCCTACGGGTGTTATGCTGCGTAGTTGGTTTATTAAAATTTCGTCTAGAAGGTTATGGAAAGCATCTATCCATTCTTCATCATTTGAAAAATCAGGTTTTGGTTGTTGGCCGAAAATATAATAAAGTTGTTTCTTAAAAGAACCATTCTCAGCTGTGATAGAATGGGCAGGGGGTAATCTTGAAACTCCTTTGAATATGGTTTGGCACGTCCACAAGTTGAAAGATCTGTGAAGAAAGTCCTGCATAAGTTGTATATTCAGTGATGGCATTTTAGGAAGTGCATGGGCAATTGGTTGCATTGCACTGGCAAAAAAAAGGGTATTATCATTAAAAGAATAGAAAAGTTGGCGTAAACCTGTTGTGTCACGAGCTATGAAGAGTTTTTCTTTTGATTTATCCCATACTGCGAAGGCAAAGTCTCCTATTATGTGTTTTGGACAGTTTTCTTCCCAGCATTCATACGCTGCGAGAATTAGATCTGCATCGGTATGTTTTATCCCTCTTAAATAACCTTTATCTCTTAAAATGTTTATCAGTTGCTCTCGATTATCCACCCTCGCATCTGCGGTCAGAATTAAGTCCCCTCTCAATAATGGTTGTTTTTCTAAGAGTGATTCTGGAGTAGTGTTAAATGCTAGGTTAACCAGTCCAACATTATCCTCCACTAAATAGTTGATTCCATCAGGACCCCTGTAGTCTATAAAGTCTACCATTTTCTTCAGAGTATCCTTATTAATTTGTCGACCCTTAAAATTCACAACACCACAGATACCACTCATCAGCTATCCCTTTTCTTGAATATTTTTATTTCCAATAGATCATCAACGTAGCTCTCCAAGTCAAGGCGTAAAATAGATTCTTCAACATCATATTTGTCCATTAAATATGGTATTGATGATTCAATGTTACCATATGAAACTAAAACTCGCCATATTTCAGCTGCAACGCCAGTTAAGGAGTAAATTTGTTGGGTGTCTTTTTGGAAGAGCCAAATTTCATCATGGAAACATCCCATGATTACTGCGGACGAAAGTTGTAAATCTTTTGTGGCAGATTCATCTGGTAATATTCCAAAAATAGATCTATTCTTTAAACATTTATGAGGAGGCAGGGACCTCCAACCATCCTCTAATTTATCAGTTACAGGATTCCAAAAAGGGTAATCAGGTTCACTCCAGGCAAAACCTACCAAGTCAACTTGCCCAATCCAATAACGTCCACCCATCCGTTTATTCATTTTTTTTCTCCAAGAATAGTAATCGTTTGTGTCGGGATAATTACCTCTTGCTTGGTCTTTCAAGTCATGCGCAGAGAAACAATATTTTACACGGGGTTCCTTTTCTAATATCGACTTACGAAGATCTGGATGGGAATACAAGTTAGCTATTACGACGTGTGAAGATTGGGTGTTAGATAAAATTTTAGATATTCGTTTTCCTGTTAAAGCAATATCATCAACAATCATCACTGGCTGGTCTGGTTGATCTGAAGTTTCAAACTGTGATTGTTTCAGGTTAAGCAAATATGATAACATCCCCAAAACTATTAGGCCACCTCGGGGAATTGCCATAAAATAAAATGATTCTAGTTCTTTGGGTGAGTATACAGCTAATATCTTGGAAGCGAGTTTTTCACAAGCTTCTTCAGCATTTTTGTAGTCCACAAATTTTAAATTACCCCTATAAGATTCAAGTGATCTCGACAGGTTTTTTAAACGTTCTGTGTCTTCTGGTGGAATTTTGTAATCCTTTTTGAATATATAGAATTCCTCCGAATTTATATTATAATTCTTTCGATTAGATATTATATCAAACAGTATTAAAACATAACTTTTGATCAATAATATTTCTAATAAAATAAGTTTAATGGTCTTTAGTATACTAGTTTCAATTGATTTAAAAAAATGTTTAGAATCTTTATTGAGAAAAAAGACCGTGAAATTTAGATAATATGTAAAAAAGAATAGTTAAAAAAACGTGTATTTATGTTTTTTTTGGTAGTTCTAATTCCCCAACAAACAAAAGCATCAAATAAGGTTGTGGATGTTAAGGGAATTGCAGGGTCATTTAAGGTGATTCAATTTTATTGTTTTAGGAAATATTAGTGTTTTTAATTCTAAAAAAATATTTTTTAGGTCGTATTTTTTAATTTTGGTAGTTTTAACTGCAGTGAGTTGGCCTGGTTTATTACTTGATATGTCTGTTGCAGGAACTTGTCCGTTGGCTGTGCCCCATACTTCTTCGGTTGGTTCGGTGTTTGTGGGTTCTGTTTGTGTGGGTGCTTGTCCGTTGGCTGTGCCCCATACTTCTTCGGTTGGTTCGGTGTTTGTGGGTTCTGTTTGTGTGGGTGCTTGTCCGTTGGCTGTGCCCCATACTTCTTCGGTTGGTTCGGTGTTTGTGGGTTCTGTTTGTGTGGGTGCTTGTCCGTTGGCTGTGCCCC
>NZ_AMPO01000003.1 GCF_000302455.1 Methanobacterium formicicum DSM 3637 | reverse complement strand
GGCAATCCATGGCAATCCATGGCAATCCATGGCAATCCATGGCAATCCATGGCAATCCATGGCAATCCATGGCAATCCATGGCAATCCATGGCAATCCATGGCAATCCATGGCAATCCATGGCAATCCATGGCAATCCATGGCAATCAGTTCACATTTAAGCTATTTATATATTACTGCAGTCCCGGTGGCTGTAACTATAAGTGCACTTCCCTTCAATCCTCCAATTGAATTGTAATCTATCAAAACTTCAATCACAGTATTGGCCCCCATTTCATATGCATTATCAAGCATTCTACGTATGGCTGCTTCTCTAGCTTCATCCAAACTCATTCCATCTAATTGAGCTTTTTTAGATATCTTGGAAAGGCCTTCCGAGTTATCCTTAACCATCGCTTCCCCAGTCACTATACCTATGTGTTTGGTAATATTACCACCATCCATGTGGGGAATTGATACAATAGGAACATCCAGATCATCCAAAAAGTTTAAATTTGGAGTTTTTAAAGAGTCAACGGGGTTTTCAAGGTTTTCATCGCCTATATCCTCCGGTGCAGGAGGTTTTCTCCGGACCTTACTCGTGGCTTTTGAGAGTAAATTCCCCAGATAACCTATGGCATATGTCAACACTCCCAAAAATACAACGAAAAGCAGATAATTTATGAGTATGGGAAATGCAGCCTGTACCATCAACGCAAGACCACCTAATGTAAAGAAATTGAGTACAATTGGATCTTGGGGGAAAAGCCAAGCATAAGCATTGATAATTATAAATATTAAAAGCGCACTGATTGCTCCTGTGCTTTTACCGTACATACGTCTTGCAAGGTAGGTTTCCACGAAACCGGCTATGAGTGGAGACACAATGAACATTATGTTAAACCCAAAAATTACTAAATTTCCCACAACACAGATTACCGCTGACAAAAATCCAGCAGCTGTGCCTATGAGTATAGAAGCAAAAGCCCATCGTTTTTCTTTTAAAAAGTTTACTGTAGATTCTAACAATCCCATCCCTTCCTAAAGTTAACGGTTCAAGATTATGGATGAACCTAAAGATTAATCATTGTAAAATATGATTTTAAATATGATTTATTAAGATTTTGACTAATTTACCAGGATTTTAACTCATTTACTATACTAATAATCATATTATTTCTAACAAATTACTCCTGATAAGAAACCGCTGTTCCAAAAACCGTAACCATGATGGTATTTCCCATGGTTCCTCCCAGGTTATGATATGCTAAACGTGTTCCAATAACTGCATTAGCCCCCTTGTCTGCAGCCTTCTCTTTCATACTTTCTAAAGCTACTTCTCTGGCTTTTTTGAGTTCTTCTTCATAGGCAGAAGTTCTACCTCCTACCACATCCCTCACACCTGAAAACATGTCCTTGTAAACATTTGCCCCTAAAAGGGATTCGCCGGTTACTAAACCATAATATTCATTAATTTTCTTCCCCTCTATGGTTGGGGTGGTTAAAACTAGCATTTGTTAACCTCCTTACTAAAATTTCTTTTTTATGTTCTTTATTTAATTATAATACTAATATTCCTTAATAATACTAATATTTCCCCATATTATTTGAGTTAAGGTATGATTGTTGGAGTTAAGTTATATAGGTTGGAGTTAAATTATAAGGAATTTTCAGTTTTTCATTAACACTATCTAATTAACAGTAAATTTATTATAATCAACAGACAAAAATTAATACTAACTTAATTTCCTCATTAACTAGACTAAAACATCTCATTAATAGACTAAAACAAGTTAAAAAATATAGTAATCGAATAATGATGGGAATAGATGGAATTAATTGCAAAAATGAGGTTTTTTAAATGAAAAACACAATAGTTGGAGTTATTGCAATAATTGTAGCAGTTATAATGATAACTGCACCAGTAGTGGGACTTGCCACTCTTGGCCTCATATCTGGACTTTTAATACTGGGAATGGGTATCTGGCTTACAATTTTAGGCTTCGGTGAAAGAACATCCAATGATCTGTGGTTATTCCCCTTCCTGGTAGGAATAATTGGAGTAATTATGGGAATTACATTCCTTTTCAACACTTCATGGATAATGAGCCTCGGTCTCTGGGCCTATATCATTACAGGAATCCTGTTATTAATTACAGGAATCATTGCCCTGCTTGTTGGTGAACGGAAAACTTACAAAGTATATGCCGGGATATTTGGACTGTTATTCGGATTCCTTTTCCTTATCGTAGGTTTCTACAACGTAGACCCCAATATTTTAGGATTCATAACCGGAATTGGACTGTTAATATACGGAATTTTGAACATCCGAGAATAAAAATCCATAGATTATCACCAGGATACTTTGGAGAGTCTTAAAAAGAATTGTTGAATTAATTAAGTGAATTATTTAAAATAAAATAATGGTCCGAATTTGTAAAATAAAGAGTATTCGGACTTTAAATCTTTTTAAAATGTATTGTCTCATTTTAATAGTTATTGTTCATAATCCTAACTGGCCCCTAAACATGAAAAACAACCAGACCAGGATGAAAACTGCAAATAAAACGTAAAGCATTTTACGGCTTTTTTGGACTTTTTTCTGGTTGGCCAGAGCTAGCTGCTCACAGTTGGGTGAGCAATACTTTTCATTCAAGGGCATGGGTGTCCCGCAAACAGGACAGTGTTTGTGTTGTTCAATCATAAATATTACCTCTTTAAACGTTCTTTTAATATTATTTTAAATTATTACAGATTAGTGGGCTAAGCTATAGACTATTTAAACTATTTAGATTATTAGGCTGTTTTAGATTTATTAAGCTTTTTATTCAGTATCATGCTTAATTAACGTACCTATGTTACTATTTATGGCTTTTTTAAGGTTTTCTGGGTTTTCCCCATTGAAGATAACTGTTTTTATCCTGGAACGGCCTATGATCTGTATGGCGGTTTTATCCAGGAATTCATAGGTCCCTGCTTTCATTTCCTTATCAGCCAGCATTCCCATCATCTCATTGGGGGTGATTTCCGGGAACATTTTTGCATCAGGGTGCTTGTTGGGATCTTTATCATATAATCCATCTACAGAGGTGGCGTTTAAGAGTAAATCTGCACCAACAAACTCGGCTAGAATGCTGCCCACAGCATCGGTACTGTGTGCTGGTTCTGTACCACCCATAACCACAATTTTGCCATTGGTAGAAAATTCTAGGGCTTCGGCAAAGTTGTGAGGTACCCGTGGATAAGCACTATCTCCTAGAGCTGTTATGAGGAGTCGTGCATTGAGTCTGGTGACTTCAATTCCAATATCATCACAGAGGGCTTCTGATGCCCCTAAATCCCTGGCTATTCCAATGTAGTCCCGGGCAGTCCTACCACCACCTACCACCACCATGATCTGGTGTTCTGCTGCCATACTCTTCAATACACTTGCATAATCCTGAAATTTTTTATAATCGTGGTCCCTGATTATTATGGATCCACCTACCGTGATCACTACGCGCATTTCATCACCAAAAATAATGTAAGTTTTACATATATAATAAATCAAGGTTTTGTGTAAAACCTTTATACATTTTTTTATGCCCATTAAAGTTCATCATATTATTAGTATCACGTAGATTATTACACATATTTTAAACTGAAACTTGATACGGAATTTATGAAACTCTTTTTTTATTAGATAACAGGTTTACACTATAATGCAACTTTATTGTAAACTTAAAAAGCATAGTACAACTTAGAAAAGCATATTACAAGAAATTATCAACAAATAGATTGAAAGCATTTCATTGCGTTAATTGAACACAGGGAATTAAGTTGATGATTTTGTAAATAATTGAAAATTAAAAATTTTTTTTAAAAAATAGGAATTTTAGAAAGAATAAATGGTTTTATATAGCTTCCCCATCCCTACAGTAGTAACCCATTGGTTCACCGTTGGATAAATCATATTCTTCCCATAATGGGCATTCATTACATTGGCACATTTCTTCGAAGTCCACATCCGCACACATGGTTTTTCCGTGGGCACAGTACAAACCAGGGATCATTTCAGGTTTAGGTGCCATTTCACCGGCTATTAATTTAGGCATCATTTCCTGAACTTTCATTTGTTTTGATTTGACACATGCACTATTTGCTTGCACAGGACAGGTTTTACAGATACACTTTTGCACGTTTTCAAGATTAAATTCCAGTTTAGCCATTTAATCATCCCCTTCTTTCCTTGACTTATATTATGATCTTGATTGAATATTAGATTTTACTACCCGTAAATCCCAAATTATAAATTTAACCCAAATTATAAATTTACGGTTTCAATGTATATTAAACAGCATTTAATGGACAAATAACCAGTTTTTAATGGATATATTCCCCATTTAGCCACCTGACACCGGTAATCTGGGCAAAATCTTTATTTACAGAAATCAGATCATCAGTGGAAAATTGATTCACATTATTTTTACCCACTATCCGAGTTAGATTAGCCACCTCTTCATTGGTTAATTCTATGAAATTGGTTAGCTTTTGGCTTCCCTCTTCTACATCTAACTGTTCCATAAGCTTAGGATCTTGGGTGGCAATACCAGTGGGACAAAGATCACTGTAACATATCCGATATTGCTGGCAGTTTATTGCTATTAATGCTGCAGTACCTATATATACTGCATCAGCACCTAATGCCAGACATTTAGCAAAATCAGCCGAAGTTCTCAATCCCCCTCCAGCTATAATCGATATTTTATCTTTAACTCCTAACTCTTGCAATGTTTTGTATGCCTGTGGAAGTGCAGCAAATACTGGTATTCCCACATTATCTCTAACATACAGGTCTGTAGCTCCTGTACCCCCACCAAAGCCATCAAGAGCAATGAAATCCACACCAATATCAGCTAATAGATTTACATCCGACTTGATATCTCCACACCCAATTTTAGCACCTATTGGTACGCCTCCTGTGATTTCACGTAGCCATTCCACCTTTCCTTTCATAGTATCATGGTCAGTCATGTCCGTGTGGTGGGCCGGTGAGTAAGATGCTTCACCCGGTTCCAAGTTACGTGTTCTTGCAATTTCATCGGTGATCTTCTCTGCAGGCAAATAACTACCTTTACCAGGATAAGCTCCCTGGCCAAATCTAATTTCAACTGCTGCAGCTGATTCGAGGATCTTTTCATCTACTCCAAACCTTCCAGTAGAGTATTGTACAATACGATAATTTAACCCTACATCTTTTTCTTCATTTATTATTCCACCTTCACCTGAATTAAAGCCGATTCCAAGTTTTGAAGCGGTACTGGAAATCACCATCCGCACATTTTTGGAAACCGCCCCAAAGCTCATTCCTGAAATCATTATGGGTGATGAGACTTGCAGTGGTTTTTTTGAGTGAGGACCAATGGCCACCGAAGTTTGAACTGGTTCTTCAAGGTTTAAAGGTATTTTATTCACCTGTGCAGGTATAAAATAGATATCATCAAGGGTAAAAGGGAATTTCTTCAGCGAACCCATAGAACCAACTGTACTTTTGCCGGTTTTGCTTTCATCCTTGATATTTACTACTTCTTGGTAGAAGCCAGGATCTTCTTCCTTGCTTCTTTTGCGCATAAGAATGTTACTTTCCCCAACACTTACTTTATCACAGTAGTAAAGTCCTTTAAGCCCATATTCCTTGTATACCGGGCATTTATTGCAGAGGCAAGTTTTTGCATTAATATCACATTTACTTTCATTCACACCGCAGAAAAGGATTTCACCACTACAATCATGAGGATAACTTTTACATAATCTGCATATGCATTTTTGTCGGTTTTCTTTTGAGTCAGGGACTTTAATCCTTATATTTCCAGGTTCATCCATGTTACTCCCCCAATTAAATCTTTAAATAGCCTCTTAAATCTCAATTTATTTTTAAATCTCAAATAACCTTTAAAGCTTAAATAACCTTTTAAAGCTTAAAAATCCCTTTAATATTCTTCAAAGATTTTTTATAAACCTTCAGGATCTGTTAAAGGCATTAAACTGGTTTTTTTAAGCGCATGAAATGTTTTTTAAGTGCATAAAACTTACTGATGTGAAGTGAATTTTTCGTGATTTTGATTTTAATAGCCCAGACAGTAACAAGTTCTTCCTTTTCTTATAATGGTCCCAATCACAGAATACTACTCCTACATTTGGCCAGAGAAAACCCCTACTTTTTTTATAAAATAAATTAAGGTATATTATATGTTTAAAATAAAATAAAATTATGTTTTATAAATTATTTTTTTAAAGATAGAATGATAATAATGCACTATAACTGGAAATAACTATAATATACTATAAAGTTTAGATAGAATATCTAAATAACATAATATCTAATATTTTACAGAAGACTATTAAAAACAATTTTTAGGATGAATTATCAGTAAAATTATAGTAGGATAAGAGAATAAATAATTCATCTGTATTAAATAAACATACTTATTATGAATTTTACCAGTTTAGGAGCGATATTAAATGTCAGAACCATCATCAACCGAACTTTACGAGGTTAAGCGCACCCTGAAAGAACTCTCCGATAAAAAAGGACGGGGTACTGAGCTGGTATCTGTTTACATCCCACCAGATAAACAGATCAGCGATGTGGTAAAGCACATGAGAGAGGAACTCAGCCAGAGTGCTAACATCAAAAGTAAACAGACAAAAAAGAATGTTCAATCTGCTATTGAAGTTATAATGCAACGTATGAAGCTTTTCCCACGGCCCCCAGAGAGGGGTCTGGTTCTCTTTGTGGGTATGATTCCCAAGGGAGGTCCAGGTACCGAGAAGATGGAAACTTATGTTTTTGAACCCCCAGAACCGGTTCAGACCTACACTTATCATTGTAACTCCCAGTTTTTCCTGGAACCCCTGGAAGAAATCCTGGAGGACAAGGAAATCTATGGATTGGCAGTTATTGACCGAAAAGAAGCTACAATAGCCGTTATGAAGGGTAAACGGATCGATATAGTTAAAAACCTTACCAGTGGTGTTCCTGGAAAACATAAGGCAGGTGGTCAGTCACAGAGGCGTTTTGACCGATTGATTGAACTTGCAGCCCACGAATTCCTTAAAAGAATTGGTGATCATATGAACGACGCCTTTTTAGAGCTTGAAGGCCTTAAAGGGGTTATTATTGGAGGTCCAGGGCATACTAAAGAGGATTTCGTTAATGGAGATTACCTACACCACGAGATCAAACAAAAAATCATCACCACCGTGGACACATCCTACACCGGGGAATTTGGTATCAGGGAAGTCATAGACAAATCCATGGATATACTCACTGAGATTGACATAATGCGTGAGAAAAAACTGGTTCAACGTTTCCTCACGGAACTGGTGGATGAAAATGGTTTAGCATCCTACGGTGAAGCAGAAGTCAGGCAGAACCTGATTAACGGCGCAGTGGAAGTTTTATTACTTTCAGAGGATGTTAAATCCAAACGATACACCTATGAATGTTCTTCATGTGGAAGCCAGGAAGAGGAAACCGTTAAAAATGAGGGTGAAGCCCAAGAGAAAACCTGTAAGAATTGTGGTGAAACCATAAAGGTTGCATCTTCTGAAGATATTATCAGTGACTTTGTTAAGCTGGCTGAGGAAGTTGGTTCAGATGTTGAGGTCATATCCACTGAAACCGAAGAAGGAATGCAACTACTTCGTGCCTTTGGAGGTATTGGAGCCATATTAAGGTACAGAGTATAAGTTTAATTGATTGAATACAAGTACCTTAAAACTATTTTTTTATTTCATTTATACAAAATAGTTATACAATCAAAATAGCTGTTTAGATACCAAAATAGATGGAAAAAGTAGACTCATTTTGTAAATTAACTAATTAATCAATTTTTTAAATTTTTAATTTGAATTTTTTAATTATTTAACTAAAAAATAGGGTAACTAAAAAGTGGGGAAAAAATAATTAAAGGAAAAAATAATTTCAAAGAGAATTATAGCATTTCATCCCATAATTAGAGTTATCCCAGCCTGCTTACACGTATAAGTGATTCTACTGGAACTTTTTCCACTTCTAATAGCCCTTTTTTGTCGATGAGTACCACTGCTGCCAGTGGTTCTGCTCCAAGGCTTCGGAAGACTTTTATTGCTTCGCCAATGGTTCCACCGCTGGTGATGACATCGTCCACTATTACCACTCTTTTTCCCTCGACCGAGGCGAAATTACTGCTCACTGCTCCCCGGGCATCCTCTTCCTTGCGGTGTTTAATGGGGTGGAACACTGCCATATCTGCATCCAGAAATTCGGCCATCATGGTGGCAAATGGTATTCCACTTACCGTGATTCCCACTACTACTTCTACATCACCGTGCTGTTGTGCCATGTCTGCCATTGCTGCTGAAACATAGGACATTCTCCTTGAACTGCCCCCCAGACTTTTCCAGTTAATGGCAAAATCAACTGGTGCTTTTTCCTGAGCTTTTTCTTTAGTTTTATCGGTTCCCTGGAGTATGAGCCATCGGGCAGTGTCTTTTGAGACATTGAGTTCATCAGCTATTTCTCCTGTGGTAAAACCCCTGCTTCTAAGTTCATAAGCCTTTTCAATGAGTTTTTGGTTCATTATACCCCTCCGGAATTGTTCAACAGTGTCTGATACAGTGCAGCTGTTGTGATATATCTGTATAAATTAAACTAGATTAATCTATGTGATTATTATCAATAAATGAAAATTATCAATATACTAAGATTAATCAATATCAATTTTAACTGGAACTTTCTCTTTAGCAGATTTCATTGCTGCCAAGACTGTTTTAAGGGCATGTATTCCATCTTCCCCTGTTATTTTTGGTTTTTCATCCAGCATAATTGCGTTTAAGAATGAGTCCAATTCCACCATTAGGGGTTCATTATGAGGTACCCTGACGTTCCTGGCGTTTTTCCCGAATATCTCCACAGTCTGGTCTATGTAATCCAGAGAGATTATACCATCAGTTCCAGTGACTTCCAACTGTCGCTTTTTATAGGGTGTGAGCCAGTTCACTTCCAGCATACCGATGGCGTTGTTGTAGAACTCCATCATGATCTCGGCATGGTCTTCGTATTCACATTTTTCCAGTCTACTGCCAACGTGTGCGTATACCTTGGAAACTGGACTGTCCATAAGGTAAGCCATGACATCCACCTCGTGGATGGCCAGATCTATAGTTACTCCCACATCCTTTATTCGTGGAGGGAATGGGCCCACCCTTTTGGCTGAAACTGAAACCACTTCCCCGATGAGTTTTTCTCTTAAAAGTTTTTTAGCTTCTAAAACTGCCGGGTTAAACCGTTCCACGTGGCCAGTGGCCAGTTTCACTCCTTCCTTTCTGGCTGCTCGGACCATGGCCTTTGCTTCCTTCAGGGTGAATGCAATGGGTTTTTCCACCAGCACGTGTTTTCCCTGTTCTATGGCACTCATCACCACTTCGTAGTGGTAAGTGGTGGGGACACAGATACTCACTGCATCTATTTCTGGCATTTTAAGTACATTATCATAATCAACAAAGCCCACAGTGTTGTATTTCTTGGAAACTTCCGCAAGGGTGCCTTTCATGAGATCAGAGACTGCCATGAGGTTAGCATTTTTTAATCGGGTGTATACCCTTACGTGGTTATGGCCCATGGCCCCTACACCAACAACTCCCACGTTTAATTTTTTCACTAGCAATCCTCCCCAATGCTTCTGGCGATTTCAAGACCTATACTTTCAGCCTGATTTATTGAACCGGTCATGTCATGTTTAGAGATAAGTTCACCCTCTCTGTTAAGTAAAATAGCTTGAAGCTTCAATTTATCTCCTTGTGTACGAGCACAAACTCCTAGAGGCCACTGGCAACCAACACCCAGTTCTTCTAAAACTTTTCTCTCAGCCATAATTTCATTATAAGAATCTTTGTGATTTAAATCTTTTAAAATATTTTTGTTACTGCTATCCTTCCTAGAAACAACTGCCAGTGCCCCCTGGCCTGCAGCAGGAGTCATGTAATCCAAAGAAAATCGTTCCCGTAGGTGTTCGGTAAGTCCTAATCTGTTGAGACCTGCTTCAGCCAGTAAAGTGGCCTGATATTCTCCACTGGTGACTTTTTTTATCCTGGTTTCGATGTTGCCCCGGATAGGCTGAATATCCACATTTTTCTGATGGTATTTGCAGAATGCCTCTCTCCTGACACTACTGGTCCCTAAAGTTGCTCCTTCAGGGAGATCCTCCCATGAGTAAGATGATACCAGAACATCGTGAGGTGATTCCCGTGGTGGGATAGCTACAATTTCCAGTTCATCATCCAGTTCACTGGGAAGATCCTTTAAACTGTGTACTGCAAAATCAACCTCTTCTTCTAAGACTGCTCTGTCCAGTTCCTTGGTGAATATTCCCTTAACATCCATCTGATAAAGTTGAGAATCTTTTATTTTATCTCCTGTGGTCTTTATTACGGTTATATCTATTTTCTCATCTGTTATTTTTGATAAAGAGGTAATTATATTCTTGGTTTGAACCATGGCCAGACTGCTTCCTCTTGTACCTACCTGCAATGCATCATCTCCGAGTGTGGCGAATTACTGAATTTAAGTCATAAAAGTTTGTCATTTAGTAAGCATACTGCTGGATGCAGACTAATATAAAAATCCTTAGTTGAATGATTTTCTATGATCTTTAATAAATGTTGTCATGATAGAAATTAATCATCTATTCTGTTTAACATGGCAAGATTTAAAGTTATCTCCTCGGGTGTTATCTCCTACCCAGTTCCGAAAAATTGGAACGATATATGAGCAATATATTTTTCGCCCCAACCTTTTTTGATTTATTAAGTGCCAGTTCTATACTGTTACAATAATTATACTGTTTTTCCATCTGTTTCCATAGACTAAGACCTAGATCCCCAGTTAATATCATGAAAACTTCATCACTCTGGTCAGCTAAAAAGTTTGAAAGAGACGTTTCATCAATCTCCTCACAGGTTACACCGTAACTTCCACCCACAATCAGAACTGGTTTTTCATAACCTTTTATCATGTTAACTGCTTTTTTAACGGCTGTAACATTTATTCCAGGATTGATCTCTTCAATAATTACCATATCCCCCACTTTACTGAGGGAAGTCCTGCCTGGTAATCCTGTAAAGTTTTTTAAACCATTACTAATCGATTCAATGGGAGTTCCCATGGATAACGATGCAGTTATTGCAGAAAGGGTGTTTTCAAGGTGATGTTGGGCAGGGGCAAATGTGGAAACTTCAAAGGAAGTGTTTATGGATGTTCCATTTATGGTTATAAGATCTATCACTTTAACCTGGAATACAGTCTTATGAAGCCCATAATTAATGATGTGTGCTTTAACATTTACGTTATCCCCTATTCCATCAATTGAGAATGTATTCGGTTTATGGTTTAATGAATAGTGATGAGAATAAGTTTTCTGGTAAGATTCATTATCACAGACTGTTACTTTACTTTTAAACATCTGCAGCTTGGCTTTACTGGCACTGCTACTTCCACGGGCTATGCTGTAATCCTCTGCAATATTGGTGATAACTCCCACATCAGCCAGTCCTGTTCCTCCCAGGGAACTTTCAAATATGCAGATGCCCACATTATGAACTTTATTTTTATAGAATTTCTGTGAAAGTTGCCAGGCAGTTATGATACTGGCGGGGGTAATGCTGATATCTTTTTGGAGGGTGATTTCCTGCCCATCTTCCACAACTTTAACGCCCAGACTGCTTAATATCAGCGGATTTTCATCACGGTATATCTCCTTGAGCATGGCAGTGGTGCTGGTTTTTCCCTTCACCCCAGTTATTTCAATTACTGGTACGTTTATTTGGTCTTTCAGGAGAAATCCCACTGCCTGATGGTGGGTCATGTGGGGAGGTTGGGGTAGATTACAGTGAACCGGAGCTACAACCATTAAGTTAGATTTATCATTTTTCAATGAGCTCCTGGACATATCATTTTCCAGGACAATATTTTCATGAAAATAACTCTCATAGAATGATTCACCAACCAGTTCTATTCCCTGAGCTTCCAGTAGTGATTTATCTTCTTCGGATAACGTTTGGTAAATGTCCCATGCAAAAACTTTGCAATCTTTTCTTTTAGAAAATTCAGAGGCCAGTATGGTTCCTCCATGGGTCATGTCCACTACTAAAATTCTCATTTAATAGATTCCGCCCTGGGTTAACTTTTCTCGAACTTTTCGGTAGAAATCCTTGGTAAGGCGCACGAAATATGCGCAGTTATCTGATTTGCGGAAGACGATCTCATCCATGTAGTTTATCTCTTCCTCAAATTGACCATCAATGACTGCTATGGCCTTTTTACCTTCTCTGAGGAGTTTGACTTTTATGGTGCTTCCATCGGAAACAACTGTTGGTCTGGCCCCCAGTTTAAATGGGCATATTGGAACTATTACAAATGCTTCAACCCTGGGATCGATGATTGGACCTCCTGCGGACATTGAATAAGCAGTGGAGCCACTTGGCGTGGCAATGATAAGCCCATCTGCACGCAGTTCCTCCATTATCTCATCATCCACACTGATCTGGATGTGGAGCATTTTAGCAGGTTTACGGGTCATGAGCACCACCTCATTTAAGGCAGGAGGCAGTTCATGCTTGTGCCAGACTAGAAGCTGGTTCCTTCTTTCCACAAAATAATTCCCGGCAAGAATTTCTTCAATGGCCGTAAAAGCGTTTTCAGGGTCTATTTCTGTTAAAAATCCAACTGTTCCCATGTTAATTCCAATTAGAGGAATTTTTTTGTGGCTGATAAAGCTCTGGGTACGGAGGATAGTTCCATCTCCCCCAATAGCTACCACCATATCCACGTCCATATCCTTCAGTTCACAGTGCCGGTCCTGATATTTTTCCAGTTCCATGGCCAGAGGAGTATCCAGAAGGATATCCACATTTTTTTCGGTTAAAAAGTCAGCTATTTTCTGTGCAAGTTCCACTGCGCCTTTTACATCACTACGAGCCACCAAACCCATGATCATTAAATCCCCTCCAGTATCTCCCTTATTTTTCCATGAATAACTGCATTACAGGTAGCTATGATAGAAGTTTTCTCCAGAACGTTTAATCTTCCATTAAGGAGACCCCCATTAGAATCTGTTACCTTTCCCCCACTTTCTTCCAGGATGAGCTTGGCTGCGGCAATATCAACCATCCGCAGATTATTTCTCACATCAACAAAGGCATCATAGGTACCATCAGCAACGTAGGCAAGTTCTATTGCCACTGCCCCTAAAATTCGCATTCTTCTGACACTTTTGCATAGAATTTCTATTTTTCCCATGTCCATTCTGTAAACGTAAGCACCCAGAGATATCTGTGATAAATCCTCCTTAATGGAAGGAATTAGATCATTCCCATTGAGAAATGCTCCTTTACCTTTAACTGCACTGTATATATCATCTGTAGCGTAGTTTTTCACCACACCCATCTGGATATCTTGAATAGTGAGAGGACCTTCTTTGTCTGGTGGAATGGGTGCTACTGCCACGGATATACCATAGGCAGGTATGTTCTTCACCGCATTACTGGTACCATCCAGGGGGTCCACCACCATTATGGCCTCAGAAGGACCATTACCAATCCTTACTTCACCAATTTCTTCGCTGATAAGGGTTAAAGGCCTTTCAACTCCTTTTAGAATTTCCATGACCTTATTCTCGGCCACCTGGTCAATGAGAGTGGTAGGAGTTCCATCAGCCCCCATTTTAACTATTTCCCCTCCTTTGGGGGATCCTATAAGAGGGGATATTGCCCTTTGAGATTCTTCAATTAAATCCTGGCAGACTTCGCCCCAAAATTCTTGATCTTCTCCATTCATGATATTCTCCTCCTACAGGCCTTGATAGTTAATATATGATGATATCTGCATTATTCATATTTTAATTAGCTTATAGATCGCCAAGAATGTCTTAGCTAGATCGCCAAGTAATGTCTAATTTATTAATTTACATTACTGGATCACTCCAGGTACACCACGGCAGCCAGTGCCACTCCTTCCTCTTTAACTTTATGACTTTCATTTACTATGATAATTTCCCTGATGGTAAGATCCCTCACCTTCATCATGTACCTTACCATGGTTTCTGCTTCTTCTTTGATTTTTTCTGGGTCCTGGTTCACTCCGGAGTGTTCCACCACACATCCAAAATCATCTGAAGTAGCCACTGCCACTGCAGCGGTTATTAAATCCCCTGGCTGGTCTGAATGTGCACAGGCCAGTACACAATTTACCATTTTACCTTCCTGGATGTGAGGAAGTTCTACTATCTGGGTGTCTTTAGGGAGTATACTGGATACGGTTATGAGGTTCACGTCACCAATGCCTGCATCTAAAAGGGCATTATCAAAGGCGTTTAGTCTGCTGGGTCCTTCTGATCTTCCTGAGGTTATTGAAACTTTCATCATTATCACTCAAAATTCACTTAAAAATTTAAATAGGGAAAAAATATAGGCATTTCTATATCAGAGAGAGGTATCTATAAATATATTTATACCTGCAAGCAGAGTTATTAGTAGCAGAGTTATATTAATCATATATAGATTCTATTTCTTAGGTTCTAAAAATTTATGGATCCCACACATTGGATCTGAAGTTTATACGTATAATACGGAGGTAAATAGCATGTCGACTAAGGTAGTGGAAGTTAAAACGCTTAAAGTAGGTAAATATGTGGTATTAGATGGTGAAGCATCCAAAGTAGTGAGTATTCAGACTTCATCCCCAGGTAAACACGGAGCAGCAAAGGCCAGGGTAGATGCTGTGGGAATTTTCGACAACCAGAAAAGAGGTCTGGTGAAACCTGTGGATGCCAAGATAGAAGTCCCTATAATAGATAAACGAACCGCCCAGGTACTGGCTTTAATGGGCAGCGATATTCAGCTCATGGACCTGGAAACCTATGAAACCTTCGAAGTCCCAATACCAGATGATCTAAGTGATAAACTGATTGAAGGGGCAGAAGTTGGCTACATTGTAGCTATGGGTAATAAGAAACTCATGAGAATTAAATAAATTCCATGAGAGGTAAGATTAATTTTAATAATTTAATGAGGATTTGGGTAAATGCATTTATACACTGAAAATCCTCTTAAATTCGCTTTTTCCCAGACGGAGTGTGAGTACTCCGATCTAAATGAAGATAAACCCTCTTTTGGTATTTTAGGGGTGCCCTTTGACAGCACCACCACATACCAAGCCGGGGCAAGATACGGCCCCCTTTTTGTAAGGGAGGCCTCCTATAATTTTGAAAAATACAACATATTTTTAAATAAAATTCTTAACACAACTGTCCAGGATATTGGAAACCTGGAATCTGTTCCTGGAAACTTTAATAAAACCTGTTTAAATCTGGAATCTGTTATATCCTCCCTTTTAGAGGAAGGAACTACCCCCATAACCATTGGAGGGGAACACAGCATAAGTTATGGTGTTGTAAAATCCTTTAGCAAAACCGGGACCCTGGATATGCAGGAGGTTACTATTCTCCATTTTGATGCCCATATGGACCTCAGGGACGATTATATGGGGGAAAAGTTTTCCCATGCCACGGTTATGCGACGTATACATGATCTTAAACCAGGACATATGATTCAGATGGGAATCCGGTCTGCTTCCCAATCGGAAACAGAATTTGCTCAGGATGAAGGAATTGATTACTACACTCCTCCCGAGATAAAAGAAGATATACAGGGGATGGAAAAGATCATCCACCAGATAAAGGGTCCGGTTTATGTAACTGTGGATATGGACGTGCTTGATCCATCTTATGCTCCCAGTGTTGGTACTCCCACACCAGGAGGACTGGAACCGCGTGATCTGGAGAGACTTATCTTTTCCCTGGAAGGAAAGGAAGTCATTGGTTTGGATGTAGTTGAGGTTTCATCAAACTCCATTGGAGATATCACGTCAATCAATGCCGCCAAAACAATTTTAGACTTCCTGTTTTTGCAGTGAATCTTTTTAAAATCATTTCTGGAACCCATTAAACTTTTTTTAATAGAAAATTTTTTAAAATAACCATTTAAAAATAAACCCTTTACAGATAACGGTTGTTTCCAGAGATATGAAACTGATTATTCCAGAATATTTTTTTTGTATAATTATTTATAGATATCCCATCAAAACTAGAGATGTTTAGAATTTATCAAATTTAACACAAGTGTAAAACGTGTTCCAGGGGTATTCAATATTATTAAATCATTTAAAAATCCCTTGGCTTGGATTGAAATAGGAGGATTATTATGTATAACCGAGAAGTCAAGCTTACTGGACATATTATTGATTCACTTACTCTTCCAAGGGCTCTGGACCTGATTATGGACATGGGAGGGGACTTCCAGATACTGGAATTTAATGTGGGTAAACGTAAAAAGGATACCAGTCTTGCCAGGATTAAAGTTTCAGCAGATAGTGAATCCCTTTTAGGTGAAATTTTAGATGAACTGGCGGAAATAGGGGCCATGGTAGTGGAGATCAGGGAAGTTGATCTAGAAGCTGCCACCAAGGATAAAACTTTGCCAGCTGACTTTTATTCCACCACCAACCATCCCACTTTTATCCACTTCCAGAATGAGTGGATACCTGTGGAAAACATTGAAATGGATTGTATGATTGTGGTTGACCCTAAAACCCCTAAAGCCATCATAAAACCAATTGGTCAGATAGAAAAAGGTGACCTGGTTGTGGTTGGCCGTGAAGGAATCAAGGTTATGGCACCCCAGAGACCTAGGGGCAAAAAGGGAATGTTCGAGTTTATGGGAAGCGGAGCATCCTCAGAAAAACCACTTCGAACACTCATTAAAAGCATTGCCAAGGAAGTACGGGAAGTTAAAAGTCGTGGTGGTAAGATCGCCGTGGTGGGCGGGCCTGCCATAATACACACAGGATCTGGCCCTGTGCTGGCTAAAATGATCAAAGAAGGATTGATTGATGTTATCTTTGCCGGTAACGCCCTGGCCACCCACGATATTGAAAGTGCACTCTACGGAACTTCCCTGGGAATCTGTGTGAAGACTGGTGAAGCAGTGGCAAGGGGACACCGCCACCATATCTACGCCATAAACCAGATCAACCAGGCTGGCTCCATACGGGATGCAGTGGAACAGGGTGTTCTTACCAAGGGAGTTATGTATGAATGTGTGAAGAACGATGTTCCATTCGTGCTGGCCGGATCCATAAGGGATGACGGACCCCTTCCTGATGTTATAACCGATGTAATTGAAGCCCAGGATGAAATGAGGAAGTACGTTCCTGGTGTGGATATGGTGATCATGATCGCCACCATGTTACACTCCATAGCCGTTGGAAACATCCTCCCCTCACAGGTTAAAAGTATCTGTGTGGATATTAACCCCGCAACAGTCACTAAACTAGGTGACCGAGGTAGTGCACAGGTACTGGGCATTGTAACAGATGTAGGGGCGTTTTTACCAATGCTTTATCATGAAATTAACCATGCAGGTAAAGATGATTAAAAATCCCCTATTCCTTTATTTCGAAATTAAACATACCTATTGGGAAAATTAAACATATCAAGGAATTAATATAATCCAGATAAATATATAATCCAGATAAATTATCTTTGACATGGACTGATTGGGCTGTGAGTGGATGTAAATGTTAAAAGGAAACCTATTAAACCTTTTCACAGAGGAAATTTACCCTGCAGAGGTGGAAATCCAGGATGGGAAGATTAAATGTGTCCGGGAAATCAAGGGGGAGTTTAAAAACTACATCCTCCCAGGGTTTATCGATTCACACATCCACGTTGAAAGTTCCATGTTAACTCCTTCTCGTTTTGCAGAGGCAGTGGTGCCCCATGGAACCACTGCAGTGGTGGCTGATCCCCATGAAATTGCCAATGTTCTGGGACTTGCGGGTATCAATTATATGATGCAGGATGCCAGCACAGTTCCTCTCCGCTTTTTTTTCACTGCCCCCTCATGCGTACCTGCCACACCCTTTGAAACATCTGGAGCAGTGTTAGGGCCTGAAGACATAGAGGAACTCCTCCAGATGGATGATGTGGTGGCACTGGGGGAGATGATGAACTTCCCTGGAGTTATAGGTGAAGACCCCATTGTCCTGGAGAAGATTAAGCTCGCTCACAAATATTCTAAGCCAATTGATGGCCATGCACCTCTACTTTCAGGTGTTGATCTTTGTAAATACATAGCTGCAGGAATATCCACTGATCATGAGTGCAGCAGACTTGAGGAGGCGCTTGAGAAGAAGAAACTGGGCATGAAGATAATGATCAGGGAAGGATCATCAGCCCAGAACCTGGAGGAACTGTGGAGCGTGGGTGGTGAGTTCCTGGTATCCGATGACCGACATCCAGAAGACCTTCTGGAGGGACATCTAGACCAAACCCTCCAAAAAGCAGTTCAACTTGGCATGGACCCGGTGGAAGCCATTCAGATGGTTACCGTGAATCCAGCACTCCATTACCAGCTTAATACAGGTTCAATCAGTCCTGGTAAAAGAGCAGACCTGGTGCTGGTGGATGATCTTGAAAAATTCAAGGTTAAAAAAGTTCTGATAGACGGGAAGCTGGTTGCTCAAGATGAGAAGGTGTTATTCAAAGTTCAACCTACTCCGATTGAAAATACGTTCCAGTTAAGTGATACCAAACCCTCTGATTTTGAAATATACTCCAACATATCCAACATATCCAACATATCCAACATATCCAACATATCCAACATATCCAACATATCCAACATATCCAACATATCCAACATATCCAACATATCCAACATATCCAACATATCCAACATATCCAACACAACCAACACAACCAACACAACCAACACAACCAACACAACCAACACAACCAACACAACCAACACAACCAACACAACCAACACAACCAACACAACCAACACAACCAATAAAGCCAAAGTAAGAGTTATTAAAGTTATTGAAGGGCAGCTTCTTACTGAGGAATCTGAAGTGACATTAAAGATTGAAGATAATATTTTAAAACCTGATCTTGAAGTAGACATCCTGAAAATTGCAGTGGTGGAAAGATACGGGTCTAACAATATTTTTAATGCATTTGTAAATGGTTTCGGACTTAAAGAAGGGGCGATTGCATCCAGTGTTGCCCATGATTCCCATAACATCATAGTGGTTGGTACCAACAGCCAGGACATGGCAGTAGCGGTTAACACCCTTAAAAAGAACCGGGGAGGGCTGGTTGCAGTTCGTGACGATGAAGTTCATTCACTTAAACTCCCAATAGCCGGTCTCATGAGTACTATGAATGCCCAGGATGTATCTAACCAGTTGACTCATTTACATGATGTGGTTGAGGATATGGGTTCTAAGCTGACCTCACCCTTCATGACCATGTCTTTCATGGCTCTTCTGGTGATTCCCAGACTCAAAATAAGTGATAAGGGCTTATTTGATGTGGAGAGTTTCCAGTTTGTAGATGTTTTAAAATGAGTTTTAATTATTTTATATCTGTAAAACTTGAGTATATGTGAAATGAATTCTAAAAATGGGAGTTTTTGAGTGAAGATTATACCTCTGGCCTTTGAGAGTATGGGTGTCCGTTCCATGGCCACATTCGTAGAGACTGATCTGAAGATACTGATTGACCCTGGTACATCCATCGCCCCTAAAAGGTTCGGATTCCCACCATGGAAGGATGAATTCGATGCATTACATGAGACCAGGGCAAGAGTACAGGAATACGCTAAAAAAGCAAACATCCTGACCATCAGCCATTACCATCACGATCATTTCACTCCATTTAGTTTGGGAAGATATCTGGACTCATCACCCCGTTATGCTGAGGAAATGTACCGGAACAAAAAGCTGTTTATTAAACATCCCACCGAAAATATAAATAAAAACCAGCAGAAAAGAGCCAGAGATCTTTTAAATAATTTGAAACACTTAGGGACTCGGGACATCCATTATGCAGATGATAATTCATTTGAGGTAGGAGATACTCTTTTCAAATTTTCAAAAGCACTTCCCCATGGTGCAGAGGGCAGTCGTGTGGGTTTTGTTATAACCGCCACCATAGAATGGGAGAATCAGAAGTTAATGCACGCATCAGATGTGCAGGGACCTATGGGGGATGCTGCCCGAGAACTCATACTTAATGAAAACCCGGATACTCTGATTTTAAGTGGTCCACCCATCTATTTGGAGGGTTTCATCCTTGAAAAGAGAGATATTGTACGTGCACAGAAGAACTTAATTGAAATTGCCAGGAAAATCCCCAGAGTGGTAGTTGATCATCATCTTTTAAGGGATCTTCGCTGTTTTGACTTTATAAAAACAGTTAAGGAAGAATCAAAAGGCGAGGTACTGGTAGCATCGGAACTTCTGGGTAAAGAACCTTATCTATTAGAAGCAAGGCGAAAAGAGTTTTATTTTTAGAAAAAAGTTTTATTATTAGGTTTTAATTATGAATAACATTAATCAAGAATAAAATTATTCCATGAATACAATTATTCAAATTTACTTTTCAAGGAATTCTAAAATCTTCTTCATGGCTTTTTTATGGTCCTCTGAACCCACCTTATTTACTACCCGGGATGTTTCACTTAACTTCTCCAGATATGATTTCCTCTCGTCTTCAGAAACAATATCTATCCGACTAAGATACACCAGGGCCTCAATTATTCCATAAATAGCCCTATTTAATGGATTAACGTGTTCCTGGTTTTTAATCACATCCTGAACCCTGGCCCTCACCACATTTAAAGTTGAAGTGCCCATGTGATCTTCACGTTGCACCAGTTTTTCACTGGTTACCTCTACAGAGAAAAAAGCTTCTGCCCCTTTGATACTGAAATCCTGACCCGGAGTCTGGAATTTTGCAGGGTCCAAGTTTCCTATGGTTGCTTCAACAAAAATCATTGGATCCCTGAGTATGTTCACACAGAAACGTTTCTCACGCCTCACATTGTCGAATGTCCTGGATCCCTGGTGAAGGTAAACAACAACCTCATGGGCTTCTTTACAGATAACACCGATAGGTGCAGCATTTGGAGTTCCATCCGGGTTTCGGGTGGTAACTATAGTCTCATAAAGGAGGCCACGTTCCATGCCCACAGAATACAGATCCAACATTGTTTAACCAGCCCTGAAAGTTGTTAAATCATACCTTAATTCATTAATTTAATTCATTCATTAGTCAATTTTATTACACCTGAATTTGGAGACTTTTAATTGGTTTAATCCTTTTTATAAACCTCTCCAGTCAAAATACCGTTAATAATACAGTCAAAATCAATTTTTTCATCCCAACCTGCGTCTTCGAACATGTTCATGTAACACAGGCCAAGGAGCTTTCCACCTGGTTCCAGGATATCGTTGATCATCTTTTTAACATCAGCCACATCTACTTCATACTGTGGCAGGGAAAGTCCCCCCATAAGAGCTACTACATTACTATGTGGATCTGCTTCTTCTGTAAACTGCATGCCCAGTGGTGTGCGTTCTAATTTCCTGGCACTGGCTATATCAGTTCGGGGTATGAAAACTGATTCCTTATCTCTGATTACATGGGCAAATAATTCTGCAAATGGACTGCAAACACCGGGAATTCCTGCAAAAGTAACCTTTTGTGCACCCTCTACTTCCCTCTTGAAAGCCATCAGGTTGCCGTTTAATCCTCTGAACTTTTCTGTTTCTCTCATTATATCACCGATATTCTATCTTAAAAAAAAATATTCAAATGCTTAAAAAATTAATAAAAAGTTTAAACTAGGGGAATTCTAAAATTTAAGAACATTAAAAGTCAAATGCTCATTATACTCTCAGGATCCCTTCAAAAATATATATATGATATAGGCTATCACCAGTATAATTATAACTGGAAGCAACCATATGAATACATAGAAGAAAACCACTGCCAGCACCAGAGCCACCAGTATGAGTAGAATGTCTCGAAGTTCCATATTTATTCTTATACCATTTTAACATAAAAATATTTGCATATAAGAATTACAAGCCCTAAAAGGGCGGAATTAATAAAATAGTTAGTGGATATACTCCATATTGTAAAGTGGAGAAAATAGAATTAAAAAAATAGAATTAATGATAATGAGGATTAATAAAGGAATAACTTAAGGAAATAAGATAAGAGGATAATTAAAATGATATTAGTGATTAACAATCATGGACAGTACAATCACCGGATTCACCGGACCCTGCACTACCTGAAAATACCATCAGAGCTGGTGCCCAACACCACCAGTCTAGAGGATATTGAAGCTAAAAACCCATCGGGCCTTATTCTGGGAGGTGGACCATCGGTGGAAAGATCAGGTAACAGTATAGAATACGTTAAAAAACTGGATTATCCTATTTTAGGCATCTGTCTTGGTCATCAAATCATAGCACAGGCCTATGGCGGGCAAATCAGTTCTGCGGTTTCGGAAAGTTACGCTCAAATCCAGATCAACATCCTGGATGAAAATGACATTTTCAGAGGTTTAGGTCCACAGCTAGATGTTTGGGCTTCCCACAAGGATGAAGTAACCCAACTTCCCCCTGAATTTAAAGTTCTCGCTTCATCCACAATATGTGATGTTGAAGCCATGAAACACCCTGAAAAACCTGTATACGGAATACAATTCCACCCCGAGGTTTATCACACCCCAGAGGGACCTAAAGTTTTTGAGAATTTTTATGAAGTTTGCAAAAAATATAATAAAACTGAATAAAATTACATTGCAAATGATTATTACATTGTGAAGGGTTAAGATTTTCTTGGAAAGGATTAAAATTCCAATGGAAAATAAATAATCATTGAAAAAAAAGATCACCATATAAATAGATTAAAGATATTAAACTGATTAAAGAATTTTTAGGGGTTATTTAATCAAAAAAAGCATTACAGGTTGATAAACATGTTAGATCCGTCTTCTTTTATTCAAGAAACAATAGATACTATAAAAAATGCCATTGGGGATAAAAAAGCTATAATCGCACTTTCTGGTGGTGTTGATAGTTCTGTGGCATCAGTTCTGGTTTCAAATGCCATTGGCAAAAATTTAACCGCCGTGTTTGTGGATCATGGGCTTTTAAGGGAAGGAGAAGCAGATTACGTTCAAAATACTTTCCAGAGCAGGCTCAACTTGAAGTACATCAATGCCAGTGAAGAGTTTCTGGGTAAACTGGAAGGAGTAGAAGACCCTGAAGAGAAGCGAAAGATCATTGGTGAAGTGTTCATAAGGGTCTTTGAAAGGGAAGCAGAGAAAGTAGGTGCTGAGTTTCTGGTGCAGGGCACCATTGCCCCTGACTGGATCGAAAGCCAGGGTGATATCAAATCCCATCACAACGTTGCTCTTCCCCATGGAATGGTTTTAGAGCTTGTGGAACCCATCAGGGAACTTTATAAAGATGAAGTAAGAATTATTGGAGCCGAAATGGGTTTACCTGCTGAGATGGTGAACCGGCAACCTTACCCTGGCCCGGGTCTAGCTGTGCGTATTGCAGGGAAAATAACCCCCAAAAGAATAGAAATATGCCGCAAGGCCAACGCCATTGTCGAGGAAGAAGTGCAAAAAGTGGGCCTTGATAAAACTTTATGGCAATATTTCGCAGTTTTAACTGATACTAAGGTGACTGGAGTTAAAGGGGACATTAGAGACTATGGATACCTGGTTGTACTAAGAATGGTAGAATCATTGGATGCCATGACTGCAGATGTTCCTGAATTACCCTGGGAAATGGTTAAGACAATGTCCCGTAGGATAACAGCGGAGATTCCAGAAGTCACCCATGTATCTCTTTCAGTGAGTGATAAACCTCCAAGCACTATTGAACTTGCTTAAATCCATTGAAAAAAGGATATTACTGAATATACCCTTTTAAAATCCTTTCTAACTTTTTTTATTTTCTATTTATCCCTAGATAACTAAAAATTTCACTCAGATCCAATAGTAACTATCAGCCCCATCCAATAGTAACATAACCTTCAACACTGGTTACACTACAGTAGTTCAGGACATTATTATAATTCCTTAAATCCCAAAAAAATATCATAAAACCTGCACTACTTGAAAATTTCAAGGAATACAACTATTTCATTGGTCATATTGTGAATTTTTTCTGAAAATTTTGAATGAATGTTTTGGATAAGTTTATAAGTAAAAAAATCCAAACTTATGATCGGAAGTAGGATTCCGTATTCCTACATCTGGTGAATGTTGGTAAGTGATATTATGGAAACTAAAAAAATTTTAGTATTGGGAGATTCTGATTCTGGTAAAAGGACTGCTCTGAAACATGTATGCAATACTTTGATAGAAACTGAAGCTGCAAGCTATGGAAAAACCACAATAAACACTAAAAAGCTTCAAATATTCAGCCCATCTAGTGCAGAGAGATTCAAGTTTATGAAAGAAATATTATCCAAAAACATGGACGGGGCAATCATAGTAATCGATAATACTCAGGGGATTACTCCCAACTGTGAAGAAATGATTGATTTTGTGGAAGAAAGGGGTGTTCCTTATATCATATTTGCCAATAAACAAGATTTAAGCGATATTCCCATCTATACTCAGTATCCAGATGCTATTATAATACCAACCCAGGCGATTTCAGGTAAAGGGATTTCGGAAGGTCTGAACATATTATTAGAATTAATGGAACCAGAATACATCAGCAAGATCACAGCAGTTAGCTGTTGATGTTTTTACATTTTTATATTTATTTTCAATTTTATAATTAAACATTTTAGATGTTTAACCGATGTTAACTCAAACATCAATTAAAATAAGGTTGAATAACCAATTAAAAATTTATTATCCTCACAAAATTAAATATATCTTTAAAAAAATGTTTAAAATAATAGTTAATCCAAATTAAGGTGATTAGCATTGGAAAATGAAACCCATAGTAATGATAAAAAAATCGTTATTTTATGCAATTATAATTCTACTAAGGACAATTCCGAAACTATAATAGATTATTTTAATGATAATATCCCCCCGAATAAGAATATCGAATTATCAATTATCAATTATCGGAGGATACTCATTGATGGTGGGAAAAATTATTTATTCAATCCACCGGGCTATCCTGAATTCATGTCCATAAAACAGGTATTATCTGAAGAAGTGGATGGAGTGATTGTTTTTATAGAGACCAGTATTGGTATTTTTGAAACAGACCTGGAGATAATTAATTTAATTGCCAGTGAAAACATACCCCATGTTTTATTTGCAAATAGAGATGATTTTAGTGAATTTGAAATGGATACCCACGTTGAAGGAGTCCTGAGTATTCCCACCATTGCACAGGATGGAATTGGGATAAACGACGGCCTGAAAATGTTATTGAAACTAATAGATAAATATGAAAGAGAAAAATCATCCCTCAAAAGCAGTGCAATAAAAAACCAGGAAGCAGACGCCGTTCAAAAAACCACAGAATCCGAAGAAACCACAGAAATATACGAAACCGAAGGAACATATGAATCTGAAGAAACCTACGAAACAGAAGAAATGGGTGAATCTAAAGAAATCTATGAAGCATACGAAGAATCCACTGATCCGGAACCTTCATCCTCATTTAACTCAGAATTTTACAAATTAAGATTTTTTTTCCACCCTATTGAACTGGATAATGTAAAAAATTCCCTTGCAAAATTTGGATTTTCCAATATAACTATCATAGATATTAAATATCAGAATTATGGTACTGAAAAAATGGAAACATACCGCTGCAGTAGTTATGCTCTGGAATTGCCTCCAAAAATAGAGATGATGATGGTCATCAAAAAGGAAGAAATTGAATATGTTATTCAGGCTCTTGAAGCTATTAAAAACGAAGATATAAGTGAAAAACTATTCATATCTCCAGTAGAAGACGTTATACGAATTAGTACAAGTGAAAGAGGGGAAAATGCCGTCGATTAATGTAAATTAATCGATTCTCTAATATTTTTAAAAAAATTTTAACAGAAATTATCCCCATTATATTGGATTTACCTTCATTCCACTGAATTTACTCCCATTCCATTAATTTACTTCTATCCTTCTAAGAATTTACTCCTATTCCGGAAATTCCTCATTTCATCAGATTTATCTTCATTACATTGATTTTATAAATCTATTTCACATAATACCCTTGATAACCGTTTTTTTTAAGAGGCGCGATAGTTATAATATCCATAGAATATAAATTAACTATAGATTTTGATTAACTCATCAATTAGACCTCATCAATTAGACTGATCATCATGAATGATGAAAAAAAATCTAAAGAACAGTTAATTAATGAAATAAAGAAATATAGGAATTTGTATTCTGAATTAGAAAGTCATATGGCTGATTTTAATTTGATGAAACCTGAGAACAAACCTTTTCAGGATGCTTTGAAATTTTTATCCCCCCTGGTAATGGATCTGTTGAGTCTACCTACCGAATCAGATATATATGATTTTGTACTGGAAAAACTTCAAGAAGTAATAACAGATGCTTACATCATTATTTCTACCTATGATGACGATTCTGATAGTTTTAAAGTTCGAGACCTGGTGGGGATTACCCCCAGAATGGTTGATCTTGCTGAAAAATTAACAGGGGTTAAAATAGACGATTTTTACTTCCCCCGGGATACCTTAGATCAGGAATCAAATAATTTCCTTTCAAGTGGTAAGTTACAAAGGGTGGATAATGGGTTGCACTATATCACTGCAGATAAATTACCTTCAAAAACATACAGTATGATTGAAAGGGCATTTGGTGTTGATGAAATCTATGTGATGGGTTTTTCTTTTAAGGGAGAGATGTTCGGCAGTGTGAATATAATAACCAAAAAAAGGGCAAACCTTTAAACATCAACACAGTGGAAACCATCCTTAACATCGCTTCGGTTGTTTTACAGAACAAAATGGCAGAAAAAGAACTTAAAAAACGTGAAAAACTTTTAACTCTGGTTACTGACAACATGTTAAATGTAGTGGGCCAGGTGGACGCAGAAGGAACTTTTCAATATATCAGCCCTTCCATAAAAACTATTCTTGGTTATGAGCCTGAAGAAATCCTGGGTGCAAACGTTCTAACATTTATTAATTTAGTTCATCCTGATGATCAACTCAAGGTCAGTTCTGCTTTCATGGAATCCAATATTTCTTACATACCCGGAAGAGTACAGCACCGGTTTAAACATGTCCAAGGACATTACATATGGGTTGAATCATTAGGAAACCCCCTATTCAATGATGAAAACCAGTATGAGGGTGTAGTATTTAGCATGGTTGATATTAATTCCCTGAAAGTCGCAGAGGAAAAATTCAAAACCTCCCTGGAGGAGAAGGAAATCCTGCTACGTGAACTTCATCATCGAGTTAAAAACAACATGCAGATCATTTCCAGTCTCCTGAGTCTTCAGATCCCACACATTAAGGATGAGAGGGATCTGAAAATTTTCGAAAGCAGTCAGAACCGTGTGAAAACAATGTCATTGATCCATGAAGAACTTTACAGTTCCCAGGATTTTTCACATATCAAACTTTCTGAGTACATCCAGAATCTTACCAAAGAACTATTAACATCACATATTGAAGACCCTGGACGAGTTAAGCTTACAGTTAATGTTGAAGATGTTAGTATGGAATTAGAAACCGCCATACCCCTGGGACTTCTCATTAACGAGATCGTTGCCAATTCAGTTAACCATGCATTTCCCAATGACCTGAAAGGGGAGATAATTGTGGATCTTAAAAGGGATGGTGATGCATTCATCCTGAAAACGAGTGATAATGGTGTTGGCATCCCTCAGGACATTGACTTTAAAAAGGCAGACACTTTAGGATTTCAACTGATAAACAGTCTGGTTAACCAGCTAGATGGTCAGATGAAAATGGACACCAATAATGGAACCACTTTCACCCTTAAGTTCAAGGAATTACAATATAATAAACGATTTTGATTTTATAACCTGACTAAAAAATTAACTTTAAATCGAATACTGCGTTTATCATCGTAATCCCCTAATATTACCCTCTTTAAATAGGAATATAATCTCTTGATAAGTTAAGTAAATACTGGGAAATAATTGAAGTGGGTGGAATAAATGAACATTAATAAAAAGGTTTCTCATCAGGAAAAATACTGGGATGAAGTTGCAGAAGAAAAGGAATTCCCTACACCATTTCCACTGGAAGAATTTAAAAAACATATCCGTCCTGAAATGAATATCCTTGATTTAGGTTGTGGTTATGGTAGAACTTTAAGTGAACTAGATGAAAATGGTTTTAAGAACTTAACAGGGGTCGATTATTCCGAGCAGATGATAAAGCGGGGTTTGAGATTACATCCAAATTTTAAGCTCATTAAAAATAATGGAGATGATCTTCCATTTCCAGATAATTCATTTGATGCAGTACTTCTCATTGGAGTTTTAACCAGTAACATCCAAACTGAGAAGCAAAAAGAATTATTATCGGAAATTTCAAGAGTTTTAAAGGATAATGGATTGATTTATATTAGTGATTTTCTCTTGAATACTGATGAAAGAAACCTCCAGCGTTACCAAAAATTCAAAGACAAATATGAAATTTATGGAGTTTTTGAACTTCCGGAAGGTGCTGTTTTAAGACATCACACCATCCCACATGTTTTAAAGTTAACTGAAGATTATGAAAAGTTGTACTTTGAAAATACCATTTTTGATACTATGAATGGTAACAAATCCAATGGTTTTTATTATATTGGTATGAAAAAATGAAAAACTGTTAAAATAAAGCTGTTAAAAATAAGTTTTTAAATTTAATTTAATTTTTAATGATCAATCAAATTTGTTTATTAAGGAGATTTAACGCATTTAAAGCGGCAATTCTTATTTCAGGTTGTTTGTCATCTATGAAACTTTCAACTAGACTCAAAACCTCAGGAGTTGTAATTTGAATCTGTCCAAGACTCCTCAATGCTTCCCATATTATTGGGGGTTCATAATCACTTTTTAATATTGCAATCAGGGGGTAAGTAGCTTCCTTGCTGTTTTGAAATCCGCTTAAGGCCCTGGTGATTTTCCACAGTGTTAGCTGATCCCGATCACTTTCCACAGCACTCAAGTTTTCCACTTGCTTCATGAGGGCAATTAAAACATTTAATGCCCTTTTATCTCCTGTTTTGGCCGAAATTGCACCTATTGCATCAATTGCCTGTTGAACTTTAAATTTATTACCAGTTCCTAATACCTCAATCAAATAGGGAGTTGCTGGTTCTCCTATTTTTACCAGAGTCCTTGCTGCCATATCCCTTACCAGGGGAAAACTCTTTTTCTTAAAATATTTAAGAGGAAGCTCTGTTTCCTGATTTTTACCAATTTCACCCAAAAGCTGGATTAAACAGGGCGTAGCAGGTTCTCCTATTTGAGATAATGCTTCCGAAATGGCTATCCGTGAGTAAAGCGATCTTTCATTTTTAAGTGCAATGCAAAGCGGCATTATTACCATTTTACTATTCCTATTCCCCAGTAAAACTGCAGAAATTGTTCTTTCCTGAGGATTTTCTGCGCTTAACATTTCAATTAAATCTTCTGTTGAAAAATCAGCATAGGGTACTGTATCATTCGGAGAAATCTGCCCTCTTTTTTCCCGATTTTTCTTCTTTTTTTCATTAGAATTCATAAAACCATGTTCTGGACTTTAAAAAATGTGTTCTTAAAAAAAACCTTTTCAATTAGTAAATTTAATTAGTATTTCCATCTTCATTAACATTCATTGATGTCATAATCGCTTCTCGTCCATTTAACAATTAAACCGGAATAAATTCATTATAGAATAAATTCATTATAAATATTAATTGATTAATTTCGTTTAATTTAAGTCTTTAAAGTTATAGAAATATAAAACACTTTTATATTAATCCAGTGATATTGTGGATGAATTAGGTATAATCGATGAGATGTATAAATCCATGATGATAATATGAAAAAAGAAACCTCTGAAAAGGATTTTGTCCCTATTTATTTTACGAATTTGAATGGGATAAAACTGGTTGAAAGAGTTGTTAAGACTGATGAAGAGTGGAAGGAAATTTTAACTCCGAAACAGTTTGATGTTGCCCGTAAAAAGGGAACAGAACTTGCTTTTACTGGTAAGTATCATGATTGCCATGAGGATGGTATTTACCAGTGTGTATGCTGTGGCACTGATCTATTTGACTCCCAGACCAAGTTTGATTCAGGAACAGGTTGGCCCAGTTTCTGGGCACCGGTGGCAGATGAAAACATAACCACCAAAACTGACCGGAGTCTGTTAATGGTGCGCACCGAGGTGCTCTGTGCCCGTTGTCATGCCCATCTTGGTCATGTCTTTGATGATGGCCCTGCACCAACTGGCCTGCGTTACTGTATGAATTCAGCATCACTCAACCTTGTTAAACGAATTCCATGATCTTTCGGAAGTAGGAAGTTAATTTCATTAAACACTCAAACAGAGTTAGTATTAACACCAGATTTGACTTTTTAACAACTTACCTATGGTTTAACAAGACAAATGGATTGTTAAAAAATCTATGGTTAACAGATAACTGATTGTTTAACAACTTCAGTATGCTTAACAGGATAAATGGATTATTTAACCTACCTATTGCTTAACAGATAACTGAATTGTTTAGCAACTTCTGTATGCTTAACAGAATAATGGATTATTTAACAACTACCTATTGCTTAACAGATAACTGAATTGTTTAGCAACTTCTGTATGCTTAACAGAATAATGGATTATTTAACAATTTACTTATTGTTTAACAGGATAACTTTGATAATTAGTTCTCATTTGCTGGCTAAAGTCTTTTAAAAAAGAGGAGATAATCAAATACTATGATGGGTAAGAAAACTTACCTTAAAAAACTGACATCCAAGTTTCAGATTCCCTCAGTTGAGGTTGGTAAAGAATTAGAGGGCAGTACACCCCCTTCAGTATTCATTGGTAGCTGGAATTATCCTAAAGTGTATGCTGGTCCCATGATCTCTCCGGTATCCGGAGACACTGCTATTATGGACACCCCAGAGGCATGGATCCCTGGAGCTAAAAGCCAGGAGGATATTATTTCCTACCGCATGAGTCTGGTTAGGGGTAAAAAGATGATTGGAATCACTGATCTGGATAATCGAATGGTGGAGAAACTTCAGGAGATCTCCCTGGCATCGGGATCCATTGATAGTGAAGCCGAGTTCTGGAAAAAACCAAGAGGAGTTTCATTCAGTGAATACCAGGCCCCACATGGCCCCAGTGCCATTCTGGAGAAGTTCGAAATTGATAACGTCCGCTGGGACCGTGAACTGGAAAAGGTATACTATGACACTGATCTGAGAGCCAAAGAAGCACTTATGGATCTGCACCGGAAGGATGTACCCTTTTCTCATATGCAGAAGGCTTTTTCTGTGGGTACCATGGGTGTGGATAAACGCAGACGCCTGGTTCCCACCCGCTGGTCCATAACTGCCTGTGACACTACCATTGCAGATCAGTTACTTAGAGAAGTGAAGCATTACGAGCCACTGGATGTTCACCGGGTTTACCAGTTCCAGAGTCTACAAAACTATTATGCTGTACTCTTATTACCTACCCCATGGCAGTATGAATGGATGGAAGCCTTTTTAGAAGTTTTAGGAAAAGAAAAACTAATATTTTCAGATTATGAGAATTACAATGGTAAAAAAGAATATTCCAGGGTTGGTGGCTGTTATTACACCTGTAAAATGGCAGTTTTAGAATCACTGGCCCAGGAAAAACGTCAAGCTGGAGTTATTGTACTGAGAGAAGCTTATTCAGGATACGTTCCTCTGGGAGTATTTAACGTACGGGAAAATGTTAGAAACGCAATGGCACAACCTTACCTGGAATTTGAAGATATGAAAACTGCCCTAGCATATATTGACACCCGTTTGAAGCTTCCCATAAATAGTTTCATCAAAAGAAGTGATCTCCTTCAGGATATCCTCCGTTCCAGACAGACCACCCTGGATTCATACTTTAAATGACTTAATTTCCATGATTATGAGGATTAAAGAAGTTAAAGATATAATCTAAGGAGCATATATGAAACTAAATGATTATAAACAAAAATATTAAAACTACGTGATTAAATGGAACTTTTCTTTAAAATGCCTTCAAAGGAAGCTAGAACCGCCATGAGCGATGCTTCCTTAGAACTTGGAAACCGGTTCAGAGGTAATGAGTATAAAAAAAATGCTGAAGAGGCTATAATAAAGACTACAAGTCATGACCACGCCAGGGTGCTGAGTAGTGGTAATGCTGCTATTATGGCTGCCATGAGTACCATGAAGGGACCGGTTATGATTCCAGACCAGGGCGGTTGGAGTGGTTTTAAAAAGATTTGCGAGTTTTATGGGCTTGAATTAGTAAATTTGCCTACTGAAATGGGGGTTATCCATCTGGAGACACTGGATGAACTGGTGAAACTAAAAAGTCCTGAGTCCCTTTTCTTTACCAGTTTTGCTGGTTACATGGCCGAACAACCAGTTAAGGGGATTTATGATATCTGTGAGGATAACAGGGTGATTCTGGTGGAGGATGCTTCTGGATCAGTTGGTGATCCACAGAAGAAACTTGCCTGTGGTGATCATTCCCATGTTCTGGTGGCCTCCACTGGTTCCCCTAAAATGGTTAATGTGGGTAATGGTGGTTTTATATCCACCAGTGATCAGGGAATGGTTAATGATATGAGTTTCATCCTGAAAACCCTCCAAGGTAGTCCAGTTACCTGTGCAGGCCTAGTAGAAGAAATTAAAAGGGCCCCTGAAAGTCTGGTTAAAACCATCAATGCCTGTGAATTTATAAAAAAAGAAATTGAATCTGCTTTGCACCCTAAAAAACGGGGAATAAACATTGCAATTCCACATGATGAACCAAAATCTGTGGCCCGTTTGCTTAGAAACAAGCTTCAAGTCAATGGTGGGGGTATGATCACCACCTGCCCACGTTATGATAGAATTAATCAACCAGCAATTTGTTTAGAGGTGAAAAATTTGGATATTCACTGCCTAAAAAAGGAAAATCTTAGGGAAATAGTGGATATTGTAAACTACACAATTTAACTTGTTAACGATTTAACTATCATAACCCGGAATTAAATTTCTAGATTTAAAAGAGCTGTTCTTTCCACCATAACCCTTTCAATGTTTCCTGCACTTGTTATTTCTTGAGGAGAGATTTCATACACCTCTTGCAGTGTACTTACATCAGCCTGGAGTACTTTATCATTTCGTTTGCCCAGAGCATTACCCACCTTTTTTCGGATATCTTCATCACAATCCACCGCCACCATACAGATATCCATCTTACCGTTTGCTATGCCTAAAATTTTAAGAGCTCTGGATATTTGCCTCTGGGACGAAGCCCTAAGGCATATTTCCAATCCTAAATCTTTTGCCGTGTTATTATTCATTTCAAATGATTTAATGGCCTGCAATGTTGCCTGCAAGATGTGTTTTTCACCGGCTATTGCCCTGGCATGTAATAATTGGATGATACATCTGCCACTGCTACATTCTCCACTTATATCTTTTATAAACTTCATTATTTGATGGGTATCATTTATTTCAGCTTCAAAACCACTAATTTGTATTTTATGATCCATGAAATCGTACTGATCCATTACATCACTACCTAAACTAATTATCCAGATTCAAGTTCTAAAATAAACCTATTAATTATAAACCATTCTAACAGGAGGCCATTCAAATATTTTTGAAGAATATACCTTCATTAAAAAAATAAAGTGCTAAAAAAATAAAGTTTTAGTCAATTATAAGAGTTTTTTAGACTCATTAAGCTTTTTATCGGTTAAAACTTTATTTATACCACCAAGGAATGCTTCTACACTGGCGTTTATAATATCGGGCTGGGTGCTTCTGGCACTTACAACCTTACCCTCGTGTTTGAGCTTTACCACCACATCAATAAGGGCATCTGTTCCCCCGGTTATGGCATCCACGTGGTATTCTTCAAATTCTATATCAGTGACATCTTCGATGGTTTTTTTAATGGCCACTATGGCTGCGTCAACAGGACCAACACCTATACCGGCTTCTAATTTCTCCACATCACCTATTTTTAGTTTTACCGATGCAGTGGGTGTGACCCTATTTCCGGATACTATGGTTAATTCCTGGAGTTCCACTGGTTTTTCACTCATTACTCCCATAACATCCTCGGCTATTGCCTGTAAATCCACGTCAGTGACACATTTTCCCATGTCACCAAGTGCTTTTATTCTATTGAATATCTGGGAGAATTTTTCCTGATCAACCTGGAAGCCCATTTCATGTATCCGTTCTTTGATGATGTGAGAACCAACGTGTTTACCCATCACGAAACGACGCTTGTGCCCTACGAGTTCTGGAGTTATAGGTTCGTATGTTTCAGCTTTCTTCATTACTCCATCAGCATGGATTCCGGATTCATGGGCAAAGGCATTTTCACCAACAATTGCCTTATTGGGTTGTAAGTACATCCCAGTTATCCTGGCCACTGTTTTAGAAACTTCATATAACATTTCCAGATTTACTTTGGTCTTTACATTATATAGGGAGTACAATGAAACTACCAATTCTTCCAGGGATGCATTACCTGCTCTTTCCCCTATTCCATTAACTGTGACATGGGCCTGGCTTGCACCTGCCCTTAATCCACTTAGGGAGTTGGCAACAGCCAGTCCAAAGTCGTTGTGACAGTGCACACTTAATGGAGCTTTTAATTCAGCCAGCTGGCTGTAAAAATCATAAGCCCGTTCTGGAGTGAGCATTCCCACGGTGTCACAGGCGCAGATACGTTTTGCCCCGGTATCTATACCTGCCTGGAATACCTCCTTTAAGTATCCCATGTCGCTACGAGTGGAGTCTTCTGCAGATAATTCCACTATTAGCCCATGATCAACTGCGTACTGGGTTGATTCTATCGCCATGGTCTTCACTTCTTCGCGGGATTTGCGTAATTTGTATTCCAGGTGCAGGTCGGATGTGGGAACCACCAGGTGGATGCTGTCCACATCGCATTCCAGGGCTGCGTCAATGTCTACCTGAACTGCCCTGGTAAAACTGCATATCTCTGCAGAAAGACCTTCTGAAGTTACTTTTTTAATACCTTCCCTTTCTCCTTCTGATGTAATAGCAGATCCTGCCTCAATTACATCAACTCCTAGTTCATCGAGTTTTCTGGCTATTAAACGCTTTTCATCCGGTGTTAAAGATATTCCCGGAGTCTGTTCACCATCACGAAGGGTGGTATCAAAAATTTTGGCTTTCATAGAATCACCAACAAATCATATGGACTTATAAAATTAATTAAATGGTTTATAAAAGTTTTTTAAAGATTTTAAGATGTTTTTTTAAAATATTTCATTATATCAGTAGTGCAGCGTGATTAAATTAACCAGTAAAACTTGATTAAATCAGCCATTCACTTGCGTCTGTTTATTCAAACTTACCCTTTTTACACAAACCATAATATTAAGCTCAATTAAAGTTATAATTTCAATTAAGTGCCCATATAAAAGGTTTCCGTTAAAAGATGACGGAATTTGAGCCTATTAACTTATGGTCAACACTGATATAACCCTGGTTAAACTTTTATGCATTTTTATGTGGTGCTGTTCTATTATTTTAAATTTTGTACCCTCAAGCACCTCATCCAGATCTAAGTAATGGGGAGTTGCCAGACACATACGACCATCATCCTTTAGTAATCCCTGTAAAGACCGCATTGATTGCTGGTATAAATCCTCACTCTTTTCCCCACCGGTTGATGCAGAAATACCATAAGGAGGATCAGTGACAATAGCATCAACTTTACTGGGAAGTTCCAGTTTCCGGGCATCCTCCCTGAAAACCTCATAATCACTAATTCCACAGTGTTCAAGATTTTCTTTGGTTCCTTTAACCATTTTATAATCTATATCGGTCCCTATAACTCTGGCACCAACAATTCCTGCTTCGATGAGTATTCCGCCAGTTCCACAGAAGGGGTCCAGCAGAGTTTGACCCTTTTTGATTCGAGTCAAATTTACCATACAACGGGCCAGTTTAGGACTCATTGATCCTGGATAAAAAAAGGGTCTTTTGTGAGGTTTAAGGTTGAAGAAGTGTTTTTTAGATATTTTACCTATACGCTGCCCAACAATAACTTTACCATCTTTTAAAATGGTCCGGATAAAGATAGAAGGATCCTCCAGATTTACCTTAACACCGGGTGTTGCTTCATTGATAATGCTTCCCATTTCCCATTCCAGTTTGGAAGTGTTGAACTGGGATTTTTTATCCATCTTCTTAACTCTAACCGCATAATCAGATTTGACAATATCTTTCCATGGATATTTTTCCATTTCACTGATTAATTTATCTTCATCATTTTGTAAGAGAATTTGAAACGCTTCATGAGTGAATGAAAGTCTTTTGATTACTTTCATCATTATATCCGGAGTTTCATGGGGAATGTCCAGAATAAGAAGTCCTTCACCCTCTTCTTTAATGTGATAGTTTATTCCCTCACATTCTAGAACAGCTTCCACTTCTGCCAGGGGAAGGGTGGTATGTTCCTTAGATAACAGTAGAGCTATTTCCATAAGCTGGATATCCTCCAGGATAGCATTTTAGGAAGAATAGAGAAAAGAATGCCTCTTTTGAACATTTCTTTAACCAGTGGTGATTGTGAATCCATATCTCCGTACTGGGAGATTATCTCTTCTGCTCCAACTTGTTTTAATTTCATGAACATGTACTCCAGATCAGCGTCAGTGAGGGATTTGAAAATCCTGTGTACCATTAACTGAACTTTAAGCTCGTTTTTAAATTGATTCTGGTAATCTTTATAATAATTCATAAGCATTTCCGTGTTTTCATTTTCCAGAGCAGTTGTTACTGATTGTGATGCTATTTCTGCACAGGAAAAGCCCATTATAAGACCACCACCAGTGGTGGGTTTAACCTGGGATGCGGCATCCCCCAGAAGGATGACCTTGTCTTTAACCAGCTGCTTTTGAGAGTTATATTTGGGGATTACACCATAATACTTCTTTAAAATAGTTGCTCCTTTAAGTTCTGAGCGTTTGGCCAGTAATTCATTTAGAATTACAGTTGATTGATGATAATTGACATCTGAAAAGAGTCCCACCCGGGCTGTGCTTTCTGATAAAGGAATAGCCCATAAAAAACCAGGAGATACCCTGGAATCAACATAAAGATGAACATAGTCCTTTTGAAAACGTTTTGCACCCACATCTATGAGATATTGGGCTGCCTGGAACGATTCTACATGAGGATTAAACGCTTCAGATACAACTGATGAATGACCATCAGCCCCCACCACCACATCTGCTGATATTTTAGTGTTTTCATTATTTTTAAGAGTTATAACACCATTAACTGAATCTACTGTTTCAACCCTGTGATTTAAAAATAATTCAGCACCAGAATCAATGGCAAGTTGTGCTAAAAACTTATCATACCCTATTCTATCCACAACATATGCTTCTGGTTTTTCTTTACTGACTGAAAGCACAGTATCCTCTGGAGAGTGGAGGAATGCTCCGTTCACAGGGTTAATTATGAATTCATCAGGTAAAATATTTATTTTTTTGATTTTTTTACCTAAAAGCCCTGCACATTGAAGTGGAACGCCGATTTCCCTTTTTTTCTCAAGGATAGCTACTTCAAAGCCTTTTTCTGCCATATGCCTGGCAAAGGTTGAGCCCACTGGCCCTGCGCCAACCACTGCCACATCGTAGTTTTTCATGTTAATCTCAGATCAGGAATTATATTGGCAATTTAAATAATTATTATTTGCAGTTCTATGTGCATCAAAAATTCGGAATGGATTGGAATTTTCCACCTATAACGGCATATTACTCCATTATTCTCATTCTAATATTATCCGACTATCTTTTAAACTTTTGGTCATATTCATCGATAATTGATTTTCTGGGGGTTTTACTACGCGGGGGTTTGAAACCCACTTCTTCACCAACCATAACCCGATCAATAATATCCTCTACTTCACGTGGATTAGGAACATCCTCCAAAAGGATGTTAGTGTGTTCATGACCTCCATAAATCTCTATGTCTCCTGCTGAAAATATCCGGTCAACTACACCCTGATAAACATCAATATCCTGAATCTTACTGTAATGTATGTAAGATTTTTTTCTCCTAACCAATCCACTTTTTACTATTACCCGCTGGTTGGTGAGTTGATACTCCTTCCGCCTCCAGGATACAATATCTAAGAGCATGGATAGTATCAAAAGGGCAATTATAAGTATAAGAATGTAAAATGTGGCTTGAATCAGAGGAATCTGTACCATCTGCACCGCATATTCCTGTAAGGTGAATGCTAATGCCATTATACTCCTGAAAAAGTAAAGTATCACCAGAAGGATTATTAATTTAAGAATGGTCGATTTCAGGCTGGCCAAAAATCGGGGTCTGGTCTGGAATACTACCCTTTCCCCTGGATTTGAATTAGTCTTTCTGTTAAACATTATACGGTACCACCATTCATTATGACAACTTTTCATCTTATTATAACTATTTTCTAGTATAAACTTCACAATCTAAATAGTTTATCTGCATCATTAAACTAATCTTTAGTTAATGATAAAAAAAAGGATCCATATCCAGGAAACCAACATAATACTCACATCCGATGTTGAACCCCAATACCTCCTTGGTTTTATTAATAAATGTAGGGGAGAACTGAAAAATTACATTCGAATGAATCCTGAATTTCAAACAAGTTTAGAACCATTGAAAGTTGGTAAAGCACCTCTAATTGTGAAGATGATGGTGGAATCTGCTGAAATAGCTGATGTGGGGCCTATGGCAGCAGTGGCTGGGACCATATCCCAGCTTATCCTTAACTTTTTACTGAATCATGAGGCTCAGAATGTCATTGTGGATAACGGGGGAGATATTGCCCTCAAAACCAGTAAAGATGTTATTATGGGATTATATGCAGGGGAATCATCCCTTTCAGGACGGATTGGATTTAAGATCAGGCCTCGCAATACCCCCATGGGAATCTGCACATCCTCCGGTACTGTGGGCCATTCCATCAGTTTTGGTCACGCAGACTCAGTTACAGTTTTTGCTTCTTCAGCGAGTGTGGCTGATGCACTGGCTACCTCCATTGCCAATCATGCCACCGGAAATAATGAAGTTGAACAGGTGGAGAATTGCCTGGGAAAAGCAGAGAATTTTCGAGAATACCTGCGGGGTGTTCTGGTGGTGGTTGGAGAATCAGCTGGCACAGTGGGGAAAATTCCTGATATGGTGGAAACCAATAAAAAAGTAGTTTTAGGGGATCTTTTCGATGTTTACTGACATCTTTTATAAGATTCAATGAATTATTGTTTTTATGAGAACTAATTAATTATTGAGAACTAATAATTTATTATTATTGCAAATTATTAGTACTGAAAGCTAATTATTTTTTCATTGAGAATTAATTATTATTGAGAACTAATTATTTTTATGAGAAATTGATTAGTTCAAAAAAAAACTAGAGCCCTGATAAGGGCAATACTTCTATTTCTTCACCTTTTTCAATGATCTCTACATTCTTGGGAACTTCAAAGTAACCATCTGCATCAGCAAGGGCAGTTATTGCCCCAGAATCCTTTAATATTGGATGAGCAATATTTTCTTCTATTTTTACCAGCACAAGGTGGCTTCTTCCCCTGGCAGAATGATACCTTCGTGACAATTTAAGTGTAGATACCTTTTGTTTCTCCATGAATTTTTTAACACCCGCAACTCCTCTTAAAAAGGGGGCTACAAATCCATGAAAAATCATCAAAGCAGATACAGGATATCCTGGAAGTCCAAACAAAATAATATCAACATCTTCATCAGGTAAAGTACCGATTAAAGTGGGTTTACCTGGTTTTACTGAAATTCCATGGACCAGAACTTCTCCCATATCTTCCACCACCTGGCGCAGAACATCCCCCGCACCAGCCGATGTTCCTCCCGAGGTAATTATTACATCAGCATGTTTATATTCATCAATTTTGTTTTTTATAGAATCATAATCATCTTTGGCTATTGTGGAAGCTAACGGTATGCACCCACATGATTTAACTGCATTTGCTATGGATTCTGAATTGATATCGTAGAGTTTACCGTGCCGAAGTTCCTCATCTGGTTTTATTAATTCATTTCCAGTGGAGATAACTGCCACGGTTGGCTTGGCAAAAACTGGGATTTTTTCCAGGCCAATTGCACTTAAAGCACCGATCTTATCAGCGGTTAAAAGAGTACCTTTTGCCAAAAGGAATTTACCCTTTTGAATGTCAGATCCCCTGAGGGCCCGGTTAGTTCCTGGGGTAACTGCCTCCAATATCTGGACCTTGTTCTCCTGGATATCGGTAACTTCAACCATTACCACTGCATCAGAACCCTCTGGCATGGGAGCACCGGTACCCACTTCACTACAAGTTCCTTTTCTAACTTTTTGGGAAGGGTCATCCCCTGCTCTGATTTTTTCTATTAAATCTAAAGTGATGGGGTCATCCTCTGAAGCTCCAAAAGTATCCTGAGCCTGTACTGCATATCCATCCATTGATGCCCGGTCAAAGGGAGGAAGATCAATAGCTGCATAAACATCTTCCGCCAGAACTCGTTGATAGGCATCACTCAAAGTAACCATTTCAATCTTCCGTTCTATGTTCAGAGAGTCTATGACCTTTTTCACATCGTCTGGATCCATTAGATTTAAGAATTCTTTGCCCATGAATAAAACCTCAAAAAAGGGATTTAATAGTGTTTTTTGTGACTTATATTATTTTTGTTTATAAATAAACCCACCCCCTCCTCCATTATCATTAATCCATAGATTAATATTTCAACCGGAAGATTGATTTAACAAAAAATAATACTTCTAATGGAGTTTGAATGAATCTTAATTTAAAATAAATATCTTGAATCTAGTGATATCCTGAATTTATTTGGAAAAATTGTTAAAAACTCGCAAAAAAAGGAAATTATAAACTGCATATTTAAATTAAAAAGCGATTAATATTTCAAATGAAATTTAATCATAGATTATAATTTTATGAATTAGTTAAATACAAATTAAGACTTTAATAAATTATTTAATTAAAATTAGCTTTAAATACATTAATTAGTAATTCAAATGTAAGTTATGATGAGAGCAGATAACTGATTCTGCTCAGGATAAACTTACATGAAGAATGAGGAATAATTTTGGAATTTTTAAAAACCGTTTTCTAGCGGATTTTCCTGTAACAGTTTAGATATTAAACATTGCAGATCTAAACGCTAACGGCCCATAAGTACTTAATTAATGTTTAACTCCTCTTCCTCTTTTATTTCCTGGTTTTGCATGTTTTGCTCTGGTTCTTTTTTTAGTTCCTTTCACTTTTGCCATTTTCTCAACTCTTATTTTTATTAGTTATTGATTTTATTTATTGGTATTGAATTGTATTGATCTATTGTATTAAATGGCTTTTATTGTATTGAATGATTTTACTAAGAAAAATTAGATACAATTTAACTTAGCGTGCACTGACATTAATTTAATCCATTATTGTTTTTAAAATGAATTAATAACAACTGACTGTATGCAATCAAACATTAAAAATATTATTTTATAAGCACTCACTTGAAATACGAGATCACCAATATTTTTTTGATATTTAGTATATAACTTATATATAATTTGTTAATGCCCTTTAAAAAATAATGTCCTTTAAAAAAAGATTTTTTCCTGTATTAATTTCTTCAATAAAAATCAATATTACATGTTTATTAATCAAATTTTAACATGTTTTTGAGGTTTAAGCGAATTGACATATTAATACCTCATTTCTAATGGTTCACTATTTTAATCCATCTTGTCGTGTTTCATAATTAAATTTTTAAATTCTTCAGATTTTTAATGAGTCTAATAAAGAATTTGTTAAGTATTTAAAGTAGTTCAATAGTTCAATATTTTTTTATGGATACATACACTCATATATCCTATTTATATCATATTTCATTCACATCTATTTAAAAAAAGCAAATGCACTTTTTTATATACATCAAAATACTAATATAAAAACGAAAGTTAAACGTTAAATGATCAAAATGGTAATGTTATTGATGAGTTAGTTCATGATGCCTATAAAAATTATTAGGCCATGTTAATCTATGTAATCTGATTATCTGTTGATCTTTTACCTATGTCATCATTTTAATAAAAGGAGGAGAGTATTTGAGCAGAGGAAATAGTCGCGGTCCGCAAACACAAGAAGTAAGAAGGGTCAGGTCCCCCAGAAGGGGAGAAATACCAGGAGTGGTGGAACAAATTATGGGTCATGGTAAACTTAAGGTACGATGTGCCGATGGTAAAATCAGGCTTTGCCGTATTCCTGGAAAGATGAAGAAAAGGATCTGGATTAGAGAAGGTGATGTTGTCCTGGTCAAACCATGGGCCTTCCAGAGTGATGAAAAAGCAGACGTTATTTGGAGATATACCAGAACTGAATCCAACTACCTGGAACGTCGCGGATTCCTCAAACTATAAACACATGTTCATTACCCGGTAATGAGCGCATCCTCATTTTTCCATAAAGATTTCAATTTAATAAAATATATCTAATCATATTTTTGGGATACGCAAGTGAAAAAAAGATTTCTAACTTAATTTTGAGTTATAATTTATTTTCACAAATTTTATTCCTAAAGTTTCCATCTAATTTTATAAATGGGTGAATTGAATATCTCTGCCCATTTTCCAAGCAAAACAATTGATGTGCATCATATGGAATCCCAGATAACCAAATCAGACATCAACCTGCAGAAAATGCGGGAAGTAAAGCGTATTAAAAGCGTGGAAGACAAAAGGGTGGGTAGTGAAGTCTTTGATAGGATCACTCTAAAAACTCTGTACAAGCTGGCTAATCAGGGTTATATTCACCTTTTAAATGGAGCCATAAGTACTGGAAAAGAGGCGAATGTCTTTAAAGGAGCAGATGAGGATGGTAAAATTGTTGCAGTTAAGATCTACAGGGTCACCACCTCTGATTTCAAGAAAATGCAGTATTACATCCAGGGAGACCCACGTTTCAATGTAAGGAGCAACAGTAAGCGTCAACTCATTAATAACTGGGTTTTAAAGGAATTTAAAAACCTTAACCGAGCATGTGAAGCAGGGGTGCGAGTACCCAGACCAATTGTAGCTAAAAATAACGTACTGGTCATGGAATTCATTGGAGATAAAGATGGAAGCCCGGCCCGTCTTATGAGACAGTCCCACATTTCCAACCCAGAATATGTTTCTGATAAAATAATAGATTACGTTAAAAAGTTATATAAGGATGCAGAACTGGTTCATGGAGACCTTTCTGGTTTTAACATTCTTATACAGGATGGCGAACCAGTTATAATTGACTTGTCCCAGGGTTTGGTTGTTGATCATCCCTTATCAGGGGAGCTTCTAAACAGAGATATAGAGAACTTAAGTAAAGATTTTAAAAAAATGGGTATTGAAATATCCCATGACGAGATTAAGAGAAAGATTATCGATTTATGAGGATAGAAAAGTATATCTTAAAGGATAACGTAAATAATCATTTAGAGTAGAGGTGAAATTTTGCCCAACACAGAATATCTGAAGATCCCCAAAGAGAGAGTGGGAGTACTTATTGGACCACACGGAAAAACCAAAGAGACCATTGAAAAAACCACCGAAACAATTATTGAAGTGGATAGTGAAGCTGGAAGCATAGCTATATCCCCACAAGAAGATGCTAAAGATCCTTTAGCAGTTTGGAAAGCCCGTTACATGGTTAAAGCCATAGGCAGAGGTTTTAACCCAGAAATAGCCCTTAAATTAATTGATGATGATGTGATGCTGGAAATCATCAACTTGCCAGATTACGTTGGAAAGTCTAAAAAAGCTGTTTTAAGGCAAAAAGGACGTATTATTGGTAAAGATGGTAAAACCCGTGATATAATCACGGAAATGACTGGCACTTATGTGTCCATCTACGGTAAAACTGTGTCCATCATTGGAGAAATGGAACATCTTCAAATTGCCAAGGAGGCCGTGGAGATGATTCTAGATGGTGCTAGGCACAAAACAGTCTATTCTTTCCTGGAACGAAAAAAACAGGAAATGAAACTGAGAGAAATAAAGATGGGACCATCATATATACTCAAAGATTAATAATATCACTTATTTAATTGAAAAATCCTAAAACTAATTAAATTGTGATTGGTTGAATAATTTTAAAACTAATTGAAAAATAATAAAAATCCATTAAATAAATGGAATATTGAAAATAGTTAAAGGAGGCATAGTTTGGAGCGAGAAGCAGCTGAACTATTTGAGGAATTTAAAGAACTCACCGCATCAGAATTTTTCAGAAGGAACAAACAGATGCTGGGTTTTTCCGGTAAAATCCGGTCCCTGACCATGGTATTCCACGAACTGATAACCAACAGTCTGGATGCTTCAGAAGAGGCAGGAATACTTCCAGAGATAAAAATAGACCTCAAACGTTTGGATAAAGATCATTACATACTCAGACACACCGATAGTGGGCCGGGAATACCCGAACCATACATTACCAAGGTATACTGTACCATGTTCGCTGGTTCCAAGTTCAGGAACATCCAGTCCAGGGGTCAGCAGGGATTGGGGTGCAGTGGTTGTGTCTTATTATCACAGATGACCACTGGGAAACCAGCAAAAGTTGTGTCCGGTTACTATGAAGGTGACAAGCTTAAAGGAGTTGAGATGACCTTTAAGATGGATGTGAAAACCAACCGGGGGCTGGTCTTAGAAAGGAAAGATGTGGAAGTGCAAAACACCGGGGTTTCCATTGAACTACCCTTTAAAGATGTCTCATATTCCCTCTCAGAACAGGGAGCCTACGAGTACATCCGCCGAACCATGATCGCCAACCCTCATACCAAGATCACCTTCAGGGATCCTACTGGACATAAATACATCTTCAAAAGAGCCGCAGATATCATACCACCATTACCCAAGGAAGTGCTCCCTCATCCTAAAGGAGTTACCGCTGATGACCTGATATTCATGGCCAAACACACCGATAAACGCCGTTTCAGGAGTCTTTTGACCAGCAATTTGTCCAGAATGTCCACTAAACGGGTGAATGATATTCAGGAAATCACTGGCATTGACCTTAACAAACGTCCCAAGGACATGAAATGGGAAGAAGCAGAACAGATCGTGGAAACTTTCGCCAAAATGGATTTCATGGCACCACCTACCTCTGGTCTCATACCCATTGGTAAAGAACAGATAGAAAAGGGTATAAGGGAAATTTTGAATCCTGAATTCGTGGCCACCACCACCCGAAAACCAAAAACATTCCGTGGAGGAGTTTCATTCATCATAGAAGCAGGTATCTCCTATGGTGGAGACTCTGGAAGAATGGTTGGTGATCAGAGAAAAGCAGAGATAATGCGTTTTGCTAACCGGGTTCCACTGGCCTTTGACCAGGGAAGCTGTGCCATTACCGAAGCACTCAAAAGTGTTGACTGGAAACGTTACGGTATAAGAGACCTTGATAACGCTCCTATAACTGTTTTTGTGAATATTATATCCACCAATGTGCCTTACTTATCCACAGGTAAGCAGAGTGTGGCTCCTGAACCAGAAATTCTCCATGAAGTGCGTCAGGCCACCATGAAAATTGCCAGGAGCATGCAGAAGTACATACGCGCTAAAAAAGCTGCTAAAGAAGAAGCAATGCGTTCCAAGGTCTTTGAAAACCTGGTTCCAGTTATAATCCGTGAATCAGCAATACTTGCTGAGAAGGATGTTCCGGAATATGATGCAGTGTTAGCTAAAGTTACTCGCAGAGCCAAATACGAAGGCGTGGTTCAAGATGAATAAGAAAGATATTGCCGTTAACAAACTTAAAAGCCTGGGCGACATAATACTGGAAGATGTACACCAGAACAATGTCCCAGCAATTAAAGTTCCCTCCCGAGGAACATCCAACATAGTCTACGATACTGATAAACGTTACTACGTCTTAGGGGACCGATACGGGAAAAGATCCCTGGGTAACGTTAAACAAATCACCAAAATAGCCCAGATGGTTTACGTTGCCAACTTCTGCAAGGACCTGGTTCGCCGGGGAAAAACTGCCACCTTAAGGGAGATGTACTACGTTTCCGAAGGATGGGATGTTGATTTCGGAGACCAGCAGGAATCCAACATCGTGGGTGAGGACCTGGAAGTTACCCTGGGAATGACCCGTGAAGACCTGGGCCTCATGCCAGAAGAAGACGGAGCATCAGTCTATGGAAACATCACATTCCAGGATGATGACGTGGAAATAAACGCACTCAGAGCAGGTAAATCAGGTTACACCATATCTCCCACCATTGATGAGGTAGACTTTGTGGATCACGATGTGCGAAGGGTTATTGCCGTGGAAACCATGGGTATGTTCCACAGGATGGTCCAGGAAAATGCCTACAAAAAATTTGACTCCTTAATTGTGGGTTTGAAAGGACAGGCCGCCCGTGCAACAAGACGTTTCCTTAAAAGAGTTAATGAAGAACTTAACCTTCCGGTTTACATTTGTAACGACGGAGACCCATGGGGATTTCACATTGCCATGGTTATCATCAGTGGAAGTGCCAAACTGGCCCACGTAAATCACCAGCTGGCAACACCTGATGCCAAATTCCTGGGCGTTACCGCCTCCGACATCATCAATTACGACCTTCCCACTGACCCCCTCAAAGATATTGATGTTTTAAGGCTTAAAGAACTCTCCAAAGACCCCCGTTACAAGGACGAAGCATGGCAGATGGAGATCAAGAAGATGCTCAAAATCGGGAAAAAAGCAGAACAGCAGTCTTTCTCCAAGTATGGACTGGAATACGTTGTTGACACTTACTTACCTGAAAAACTTGAGTCAATGGAATAAACTCTATACATACACAGCCTTTTGTTAAAAAAGGCTGATTACCTATTTTTTCAATTTTTAAATAATATTTATTGTATTTTAAGTAATTTAATTAATTTTAAATAATATTTACAGTGAACAGGGTTAATTAGTTCTTTAAAAAAAATAATCATTAGTTAGTTTAAAATATTAATCACTACCTTAAACAAATATTTTAAAAGATTAAGTAGTACTTTAAAAAATGAAGAAATCAATATTACTTAGTTTTCCCAAAGATTAAATCATAAAATTTATTATATTCTAAAAAAGAAAGATAAACTTAATATGATACTATAACGGGGATTTTATTATGAAAAACGTAGGGATAAACGGATACGGTACTATTGGAAAAAGAGTAGCTGATGCAGTCGCCTGTCAGGACGACATGCAGATCGTGGGAGTAACCAAGAGAACTCCTAACTTCGAAGCCCAAATGGCAGTGGAAAAGGGATTTCCACTATATATAAGTGCACCAGAAAGAGAAGGGCTCTTTGAAGAAGCAGGAATAAAAGTGACTGGTACCATTGATGATCTCTACGATAAAGTGGATGTTATGGTAGACTGCACACCCGGAGGAATAGGTGCTAAAAACAAGGAAGTTTACTCTGAAAAAGGAGTCAAAGGCATATTCCAGGGTGGAGAAAAACACGAACTCATTGGAAAATCCTTCAACTCATTTGCCAACTACAAAGACAACTGGGGCGCAGACTACTCCAGAGTGGTCAGCTGTAACACCACCGGCCTCTGCCGAACACTAAAACCAATTGATGACCTTTGCGGTATTAAAAAAGTTAGGGCAGTTATGGTACGCCGTGGAGCAGACCCAGGACAGGTAAAATCAGGCCCCATAAATGCCATTGTTCCCAACCCACCCACAGTACCCAGCCACCACGGCCCGGATGTGCAGACTGTAATGTATGACCTGGACATCACCACCATGGCCCTTTTAGTACCCACCACACTCATGCACCAGCACAACATGATGGTAGAACTGGAAAATCCAGCTTCACTGGATGAAGTTATTGCCACACTGGAAGCAACCCCCAGAGTTATGTTAGTGGAAGCTGGTAAGGGACTGGGTTCAACTGCAGAGATAATGGAATGTGCACGAGATTTAGGTCGACCTAGAAGTGATCTGAATGAAATAGCAGTTTGGAAGGAATCTTTGAACATCAAAGATGGAGAACTCTTCTACATGCAGGCCATACACCAGGAATCTGATGTGGTACCTGAAAATGTTGACTGTATTCGTGCCATGCTGGAAATGGAAGAAGATCCAGCTAAATCCATTGCCAAAACCAATAAAAATATGGGAATAAGTTAAGGACATTCCTTCCTTAACTTTAACTAGTGTATTAAAACTCCATTCATTTTTTAGATAATATTGAAAATAATCCAATCATGAACATTTTCATCGAATTTGATCCATTTCAACCTCAATAAACCTATTTAATAAACTATTTTTTCAATAAAAGACTTATATGTTCACTTATACATCAAACAGAGAGTTATATCCTAAATTACCATTGAAGTTAATATTCTGTTTATAAAATTCCCATAAATTTACATTCAAATAAAGAATAAATCCATAATTAATAAGCTTATAAGATCAAACGATAAAATTACACTAATCATGTTATATTACACAATGTAAATAAGGATCATACTGCTTGATAATTCCTAAAATACCTAAATCGGTTAATATAAGAAGTTAGATATGAAAATAGATAAGAAGTTAAATAATAGAGTAAATAAGAAGTAAATTATTCTGATAAGGATTTTTAGAGTGTTTTAATACCAAATAGGTTAATGCAGTTAAGTGATAAAATGTTAAAAGATATTTTAGTATCCATGCGCCCAAAACAGTGGTATAAGAACCTGGTTATATTCATTGGAATCATATTTTCAATAAATCTTTTAAATTTAAACCTCTGGATTGAGGTAATAGCTGCATTCACAATCTTTTGCATACTTTCAGGAAGCATATACGTACTTAATGATATTTTAGACCTTGAAAAAGATAAAAATCACCCTAAAAAAAAGAATCGCCCTCTTGCTTCAGGACGTTTGAAAGTATCCCATGCATTAACCTCTGCTATAATATTAATATTCATAGCCCTTACTGGGGCCTATCTATTGAATTTACAGTTTTTCATGGTATCTGTAGCATTTTTCATCCTTATGCTTGTCTACTCCTTCTTCCTGAAGGAGATTATCATCGTGGACATAATGGTTATATCAATCGGTTTTGTGCTAAGAGCCATGGCTGGAGCCTTAGCTATAGGAGTTTATGTATCCCCCTGGTTGATAATATGCGCATTCCTACTGGCACTATTCCTGGCACTTGGAAAACGAAGGCATGAATTAGTTTTACTAAAAGAAAATGCATCCAATCACCGGAAAATATTAGGCGAATATTCCACAGATATGCTGGATCAGATGATCAACATCACCACATCCGCACTGATCATGTCCTATTCACTCTACACCTTCTTTTCAGGCAATATTTATATAATGATCACAATTCCCTTCGCTTTTTACGGACTTTTCCGCTACATTTTCCTGGTTCACGCCAGAAACATGGGGGGCGAACCTGAAATGATATTCAAAGATAGAGGAATGGTTATAAGCATAGTTTTATGGGTTATTGTAGTGGTATGTGTGCTTTACATAATATGATAATCATCTTAAGATAATTATTTAAAGACAATCATTTTAAGAGGTTTAAAGATATTAGGTTTAAGATAATCATTAAAGAGGGCCAATAAATTGATTCAATCACAAAAAAGGCAATTATATGAAATACGACCTTCACACTCACTCTAACTATTCCCGGGATGGTTGGGTAAATGTAGAAAAAATGGTAAAAATAGCCATTAAAAAAGGCATATCCGGAATAGCCTTAACCGACCATAACACCATTAAAGGAGCATTGAAAGCCAAAAAACTAGAAAGTGAGAAGTTTAAGGTGATTGTTGGCTCTGAAATAAGTACAGAAAGGGGGGAAGTAATTGGATTATTCTTATCTGAAGAAATACGTTCCAGAAAATTTGAAGAGGTAATTTCACAGATAAGGGAACAGGATGGTATCATAGTTCTCCCACATCCCTTCGATAATATTCGGGGAAATGGAATTAAACCCAACCAGGAAGATGCTAAACTGGTGGATTATGTGGAGATATTCAATTCCCGTTGCTTACTAAACAAGTACAATATCCAGGCAGAAAAATATGCCAAAAAAAATGGATTAAATGGACTGGCAGGTAGTGACGCTCACTTTGCCAGTGAAATAGGTAATGCTGGGGTGTTCATACAGGAAGATGACCTGAGAAAAGGCTTTGAAAAAGGTAATTTGGAAACTTTTGGCCGGAAAACATCTCCCCTAAATCTAGGACTCACCAAGGCAGTTAAAATACTAAAGAAGAACCAATTCAGGTGATTAATCGTTTTGTATCTTGCTGTTAGTTTTAAGAGGCATAATATTTTAAAAAAAGTAGTTTCTTACCTGGTAAAAATTCAACTTAACTCCTTTTCCATGGTTTAATTAGTATTTGCACAGGGTTATTTTATTTGCATCTTAAATTAACTTATTTTCATTTACATTACAAGTTATAATTTTGTTATCTTCACCATCCATTATTGAGATAAACAATCCATTATTCAGGGGATCCTATCCATTATTCTGGAGAAAATATATGAGAACCAAAAAATAAATTAAATAATATAAATAGTTAAGTTAAATTGGATTTAAGTTTTTGACAAAAGAGAAAGTATTATCCAAGATTAAGTTATCGTAGATAAATCTCAACTTAATGAATAAATATCAAGATTAACCAATACTGGTGAATTTATATGAAATGTCAAGATTACTCCCTTAATCGCCAAACAGAAAGAGAAAATCTTAATCTTAATCCACTTCAACGTGGAGGGGTGCTTCCCCCCGAATCCCGACAAGCATTATACGAATTTTCCGATGGGTACAGTGTCTGTGATTACTGTGCAGGTCGTCTGGACGAAATATCAAAACCATCCATAAATAGTTTCCTGGAGGATATGGCCCGTTTTATTGGTGCTGATTATGCTAGAACTGTTCATGGAGCAAGAGAAGGTAAATTCGCAGTAATGCATGCTCTTTGCAGACCCGGAGATACCGTTGTGATGGATGGTAATGCCCATTACACCAGTCACCTAGCAGCAGAACGTAACGGACTTAACATCGTGGAAGTTCCCAGCAGTGATGATCCAGAATATCGTATTAACGCAGAAGGGTACCGTGAAACCCTTGATGAACTCAATGATATGGGCGAAGATGTTAGTCTGGTTCTTTTAACCCATGTGGATGGTAATTATGGTAATGTGACTGATGCACAAGCTATTGGTAAAGTTGCCCATGACGCAGGTATTCCCTTCCTTTTAAACTGCGCATACTCTATGGGAAGAATGCCCATAGATGCCAAGCGGTGGAATGTGGATTTCGTGGTGGGTAGTGGTCATAAAAGCATGGCTGCCTCTGGACCCATAGGTATTCTGGGAGTGCAGGAAGAATGGGCAGATCTGATTTTAAAAAGATCATCACTGCATCAGGTTAAAGAACTTGAAATGCTAGGATGCACTAGCCGTGGAGCTCCCATTGCAACATTAATGGCATCTTTACCCCACATAATTCACCGGGTTAACAAGTGGGATGTTGAAGTAGAAAAAAGCCGCTACTTCGTTTCTGAAATGGAAAAAATAGGCGGAGTCAGGCAGATCGGCGTGCGTCCCACTGAACATGATCTGGTTCGGTTTGAAACTCCATTTTTCCATAGGATTGCAGATAAACATCCACGTAAAGGTTTTTATCTTTATGAAGAACTTAAAAAAAGGAATATTGTGGGGATCAAAAGGGGACAGACCCAGTGGTTCAAGTGCAGTGTTTACGGTTACAGTCAGGAACAGGTACACTACATAGCAAATTCCTTTGCTGAAATTGCCACTAAATACAAAGAAATGGCAGACTAAACATTAGGTAACTTAACTACAATTCAATGGTCCCCTGTGACCTAATATTTATGCTTTTGAAAATAAGAATCATCTTGGAATTAAGGGATAATATTTAAAAATAAAGGATAATATTTGGAAATAAGGGATTGTATTGAAATTAGGGATCTTAGGTTGAAGGATTATGGTGATTTATGATAACAGTCATTAAGTTATTAAAATCGTGACAGGAGGTAAATAATGGCTAAAAAGGATAAACCATCAAAAGCACTGGTTTTAAGTGGCGGAGGAATTACCGGAACTGCATGGGAGTTGGGTTTGCTTTTTGCACTTGAAGAAAGTGGATTAAATGTAATCGATGCGGAACTCATTGTTGGGACATCTGCTGGTTCCAGTGTGGGGGCTCAGATCACCAGTGGCCTCAGCCTGGAAGAACTTTACCATAGACAGTTAAAACCAGTCCATGAAACCAAAGAAAGGCCTGTTGATTTCGATGGGCATAAATTCCGTCAGATGATGGCTGCAGCTATTATGAGCTCCCCTGATTCACAAACTGCAAGGGCACTTATTGGAGAAGCAGCACTGGCCGCACCCACCATGGGCGAGGAAGAAAGACTGGAAATAATGGCCTCACGTTTACCAGTTCATGAATGGAATCCAGAGAGAAAGTTGGTATTAAATGCCGTTGACGCCGAAACTGGTGAATGGGTTAAATTTGATCAGGATTCAGGTGTTCCTCTTTTACTTGCTGTATCTGCCAGTTCAGCAGTTCCAGGTATTTATCCCCCCACTACCATTAATAATCGCAGATACATTGATGGAGGTATGAGTTCAGGGACTAACGCCGATGTAGCGCAGGGTTATGATCTGGTACTCATAATTGTTGCCGAACCCAGTATGATTGCACCGGCAATGGGCCCCACCATGCATCGCATCACTTTTCAAGAGGAACTGGCCCAACTAAAAGAATCTGGTTCCCAGGTTATGGTTATAAGCCCAGATACAGAGTCAATTGAAGCTAAAGGACCCAACCCTCTAGATGCCACTTTCCGTGGCGCATCTGCTGAAGCTGGACACAAGCAGGGGGAAAAAATAGCAGGAGAGGTTAAAGTTTTCCTGGAAAGTGTCGAATAGGTTTTTTTATTTTTTTTAATAAAAAAAGAATATCCCACTTGAATGTCAACTACTTTTTAAATGTCAACTTTTTAATTTAATCAATTTTCAAACTGGCCACATATTCATATCTTGGGGGTGTGCTTTTACTACCGGTTTCATCAAAAATAATCTGGTTTGTTTTCTCTAAATGTTCTGCTGCCAGCTTTAAATGGTAAAGTGCAATACCCATGTCAATCAAAATATATTTTTTAAGCATAATAGCCCTTAAAATGTTTGGTTTGACTGCATAAGCATGGATTATGTGATTATCACCTTTAAAAAACCATGGTTGACTATTGGTTGCCGAGGGAGCCAGACGTGCTGCCTCCAATAATTCACCCAAGTCTCCTTCAGTTTTAATATCACTTATCTTAGAGAGAGGTTTTCTCTTGAATTCTAAATTACTGGTTCGGTGCAACTGCGTATTTGTCCTTCCAAATGCCATTAAAATGACGAATTCTAGATCTGAACTTTCCAAAACCTGTTTTTTTGGCTTGGGTATCCCCTGCCAGCAACTACCCAAGCCACTGGCTGAAAAGAAAAGATCCATCTGCTGAAGCATAAACCCCACATTGGTTTTATAACCCTCTTTATTTTCAGAGAATACTACAATGTAGTGGGGTGCTTTCTTCATCATCCGTTGATTAACATCATTTTGAGATACAATCTTAAACTCTACATTAATATCATCATATAATGGTTTTAAATTCTTAATCTGTTCAACAACCTTTTCAAGAGCAACACTCTCCATTGGAGTAAGATCATAATCTCTAATGGATTTTCTCTTGAATATTTGAGTATAAAGATCAACCATGACCATGTTTTCCATCTCCATTTATTATCTTCATTGAAAAATATGGTTAAAAATGGGTTAAAAATAATAAATTTTTATCTTGATTTGTATTTATCATCAAATCTACGCCATGATTTAGCAATATATGGTTCGCATTTATCTAATTCTGTTAAAAGACACATTTTAATGGTTTCACTTTTAATCTCTTTTTCCTCGTCGATCTTTTTATTGATATTATTAAAAACCTGGTTTATAATATCCTTTTTCTCATCCAGACTGTATCCTGCATCTATAGTTGCTTTTTGGAGTGAACCTTTAATTTTATTTGGATTAAATGATTCGATTTTGCCTTTCTTTTTTAGAACTTTAGTCATGCCACCCCTCCTCTATTAATATGACCACTGTTTATATTTTTTAGAGTTTGTAATTTTTATAATTGACACATACTAGTTCACATTCTACAGATGTCACACCTTATTAAATAGCACTGGAAACGAAACTATTTTAAACATTGAAACGGGTAATTTGATTTTGGAATTTTTTTCATGACATCTGGTTAAAATATTAATTTTAATACCAATTATAATTTTTCTTAAGATGAAGTAAGTCTTAAAATTTAAGGTGTGACCTATTTGTAGCCTATTAAATAGTTAATTGATTTATTAAATAAAAATGTAATTTTAAAATAAATTTAGATAAATTAAACTGAGTTAATAGGAAGATAGATTTAATAATGGATGTAAAAAGTTAATTAAAGATTAAAATTAGGCATTAGATGTAAAATACAGTAGAGACTCTCTCTTTTCAAAAAAAATAAAAAAATAAATTAAATCATGGATGCCACTGCAAGTACTGGTAACATGGTCATTAAAGTCAAGTGCGGGGCGTATGCCGGTGCAGTTTGAAAGTTATACTTTAATGTGGCCCATGTCTGGGTAAATGCGGTTATGGTAGTCAGAATCTGTAGTAAAACAGCACAGTAGAGTATGTAACTATTTCCATTGATGATGGATATTAGTGTAGCCACCAGAGCTAGGATCAGTACCACAAAATGTGGTGCCAGTCTCATTCCATGCATCCTGAATGTTATAAACCCACTTACAAGTCCACTTGCCAGTATGGCCAGAATAATAACGGGATAGGTAACCTGCATTCTTTTCACCTTTTTAAATTTTTAATACTGATTTGTAAAATATTAATTAATTGAACTATAAAATCTCAAAACTCATTTATCATTTGACGATTTGATCTTCCAGTAATTATCTTTCAGTTTAAATCTCTCAATATATTTTTAATTCTTTATTTAAAAGTTAACCACCGCATAGGTGGGATCTGAAAGTAATGTAACATAGGTTGCTGCACCTGCCAGTTTGCAACCCTTTTCAAGGTCTTTTTGTTTGATTCCCCTGAAATTTGCACTTAACTCACAAACGTAGATGGTTGCACCAGCATCAATTGCTTCGGTCATCAGGTGATCCAAGCGGTCAAAGGCAGGATGTTTCACTGTAGCTGCATTGCCTTTACGGGCTATGCTTACTCCATCCATTAGTAAAAATATGCCGACTTTTTTACCCATACTCAAAGCAGCTTTGGCGAATATGAAAGTAGCATATGCTCGTTCTGCATTGCCAATTCCATTACTCTGAACCACCAGAACTTTATCCCGCTTGACTGAAGTTGTAGTCTCTTTCGAGTCTTTCTTATCGACTTTTTCGATTACGAGATAATGTTTTTCGCCATCGGTTCCTTGATCCAGCACTTTTCCACCCATTTCAGGCATGGCTATGGCTATGTCTTCAATGGTTTCCAGGTTGTTGTTTTTTATCTTCACCCGGTCTCCGTTTGCCATAGAACCCAGTTTGTCACCGGCAATGATGATTGGTCCGGGACAGGTTTGGCCTGTAACATCAAGTTCTTCCAACGTTTCCAGTCCCCCTGAATTTTCAACCAATCTTATCACTACTTCCTTTTCTTTGTGCTCTGCTTCTATTACAAGTCCATATTTACTTGCAACTTTTTCCAAACCTTCTTCTGTACCTGGGCTGAGAATGATTATAAGTCCACCAGTAGGATCCTGTTTTAAGATGTTATCTACCATTATAGATGCGTTTGGGGCTTTTATTCCAAGGAGTTTGATTGTTTTCATACTTTTACACCCTTCTAATTTTACACTCTTCTAATCTGTTGAATGCTCATTAATTTCATTATAATGAGTTTAAGATTGGATAAGATGTTGTGTTCATCCCCATTTTTCCTGGAATGTTTTTAGAGCTCCCAGTATGTCTTTGAGGTTTTCAGGTGGGATTCCAATAACCACTTCTTCTTCTGCAACACCAGCGTATCCTCGTGATCCATTACATCCCAGAGTCATATTTGGCACGCCCCGCTCTTTCACTGCAACCACAGCATCAGCACATAGTGATTGTATTCCTGAGTAGTCACTGGATATTCGGCCACCTTTAGCGTTAAGATATGCTTGACTGACTCTTAATGCCTGTTTGGGGTTGAGTATTAGGACCACAACATCGGGTTCATAGTTTGCTGATTCTAATGGTGCGTACAGTGATGCGTAGTATTCTTCGCTTGATTTAGGTATGGCTTCCACTGTATCTAGAGCCCCCTCTGGTGTTTTGAAGTTTCCTAACTTGTGGTACATGGTGCCATCAGCTACGCTGGGGGGTAGCTGACCAATTCCCATGACTCCAGCTCCACCTTTACACATATGTTCTAAAGCTGTGGCGTAACCTGTGTCGCCTTTGAGTCTGGCATCCTGGATGAATTCACAGTGCCTTTTGGTTTCAGGAATTTTTTCATGACCCTCAGGTATGTCTTCCTGTGTTTTAACCATTTTAACTGCTACTGGGCTTCCTTTAAGTCCCAGTACTTGAATCAGTTCTTTTGCTTCAGTTTCATAGTACATCTTTTCATCTCCAAAATCTATACTTTATAGTATAACTATAAGGTATAGTATAACTTACTCCTTATAAATCTTTCCAAACCCAAACATGAAAATAAGGGACATCAATAGAAAAATAATAAAGCCAATAGTAGACCCAATTAACAAAAACGCTGATCATCAGGTTACAATGAGAAAAATCCAGTTCATCTGCAGAAACCCAAAAATAAAAAAATAATGTTTGGAAATGATAAAAAGCCTGGAAATGATAAAAAAGTCCTATAAAAATAACAAAACCTTGATAATTTTGATTCAAATAGTTCTACTCAATGGATAAATTTTTTTGAATAACTGTAAAACTTATATACTGTTTGCCAAACATTATACTATATAGTATAAAAAGGGGAAGTGCGAAAGAGATGACTAAACCTGGCCCAGAATTAACTGATACTGAGAGACTGATCATATCTTACATTAATTCCCATCCTCCAGAGGAGTGTATGTTAGATAAAATCACCAGAGGCACCAGCAGGAGCCGGGCCACAGTTTTAAAGTATCTGGAAATACTAAATGCTAAGGGAATTATCAACTACCGTTTCGTGGGGCGTAGCAAGTTATGGAGTCTTACTGAATTTTCCAAAACAGATATTAAGCCTGGACCAATAATTAAGTCAGAAATCATAACCAGGAACACTGACACGCTTGCGAGTGTTGCATCCCAACTGCATAACTTGATTTACAAAGAGTCAGACCTTAAAAAATTTATTGACAACCCTGAAACTTTAGTGTTTACCCTTAATAGTTATCAGGACATCATCGCAACCAATGACACCTTTGAGACTTTCTTTAATGGAAAAAATAACCTTCAGGAAATGGTTAATCCCAGGGAAAGAATTGTAGTTGACAATGCCATTAATTCTCTGAAAGCAGGTCACAGTACCAGTCTTGAAATTGATTTTATGGAAAAATCAAATGTATACCGGCCATATAAAATTTCCATACATCCCATAGTAGGGGAAAATAATAAAATCACCGGAACCACAATCATTGGAGATGATCTTTCCCAATCAAAACGCACCAAGCGCGAATTAGAAATTCTTTTATCCATTGCTCGTTCCACCAGTTCAAGGGAAGGTGGAGAACAAACCCTTAAAGAAGTGGTTGGGGGACTTAACAGGTTACTTCCCACTGAATACTGTGGAATATTCCTTAAAAATGGAGGTAGATTGAATCTCCAGTACCAGATTCCAGCACTTGAAAACAGCGCACCAATAGTGGGGACCCTGGAAGAATTCGTATCTAAAAGTATGGATTCTCTGGAGACTGTATCTGCTGTAAACGGTGATTTAAACTTTGAAAAGGTTAAATCCCACCTAAAAAATAGTTCATTATTCATGATGCTCTCCGTTCCAATTATAAGTGAAGATCATGCCATTGGTGCCATAGTTCTATTAACCCAATCTAAATCTGTGAATTCTGTTAATATTGAGAATTTGGAAATGGCCTCAGATGAATTGTCCGGGTTTTTTAAGATAAAAAGGTTAACCCATGAAAAAAATGAGTATATTAACACCTTGGTGGCCATGAATAATGTTTCATCAGTACTTAACTCCACCACAGTGGAAGATGAGATTTTAACAAAATCAGTGACCAGCACCATAGATAAGCTTGGTTTTGATATGGGATGCATTTATCTTACTGATGATAAGGAGGAACTGGCCTTAAAGGTCCATGAAAATTTGCCCGAAAACCTGAGAAACATGTGTATAGCCGGAATTTTCAAGGATCTCTTTAAGAAAACACTTGAGAATCAAACTTTAGTTTACATTACATCCGAATCTGCTGATTATGACCTGATAGACCCATCTATAAAAAAGAATGGTGTGAAAACTCTCCTGATACTACCAATAAAAAGTGGGGAAAAGATCATTGGACTTCTTAACATGGGAAGTAGAAATGTGAAAACCTATAACCAAACCAGCCTTGAAAATCTTAGTTCCATTGGATTACAGCTGGGTTTGGCTCTTGAAAGGTCAAGATTAGCCCTAGAACTTAATGAAAATGGCTGATTGGAATTATTGACTGAGATTCATGGAAACTGTAAATGAAAATATTATTAGAAAGATATGATTGTAAAAATACCGAGAAATACACCGTATTAATTTAAAAAAAGATGATTAAGTAAAAAGGATAAAAAAAGAATTTATGTGTTAAATTCTTTTCTTAATACTCTTCGAATGGTTGTACTATTACAAATCCCTGGCCCTGGAATTTTAACTGGAATGTTTCACCACTATCTTTCCCTAAAAGTGTTTTAAAGTCCATGTCTGTTTTAACAGAGGGGCTTAAACCACCAGACCAGGCCACTGTGGCATTGGGATCGGTGTACACCGGTTGATCTGGAGTTACCACCAGGGTGATGGGTGTGAAATGGGTGGTTATGGCTACCATGCCGGTTCCTTCCAGTTTCACGTGGAACAACCCGCCAGCTGACATTCCCACACCAGAGCTCATCATGGTTATGTCCCAGTCAATCTGTTCTTCAAAGGCCAGCAGATCATTTCCATTAACGTAAATCCTTTCATTTTGAAGGTTTAAAACAACGATCTCTTTCCCCTGATCTGCCAGGAAAACTTTACCCCTACCTTCCATTTTCATTAAGGTGCTGGATTCCCCGGTCACTGCTTTTTTAACGAACCGGTCAATCCCATGTTCTAAAGTTCCCTCTCTTTTAAAGCGAACATCGCCAGTATATGCTACCATTGCTCCTTTTTTTGACCAAACCTTACCATTGAGGTTTATGTTCAGTAAGTAGTTGTTTTCAATCTCGAATGTTTCACCAGTATCAACTTTCTCCATGGTTTTGTTGATGAAATCATTGACCGAATATTTACTGGATGAACCAGTAACTGGTGCAGCGGTTGCTGCGGGTTGTATTTCAGGAGTTTGAACAGGTTCCTCTATGGTTGTTTCCATTGATTCACCACAGTTTGGGCAAAATTTTCCATTAACTTCAGTTCCACAGTTGGGACAAAACATTCTTCACACCTCTATAGAAAAATTCAATTAATTACCACTTAAATTAAGTTCTTAATATAATAATCTATTTTTTTGATAATCTCTTTTTTTGTTAGTTAAATAATGAATTATCCACTCTTAGTTTGTATTGTTTAATAAATAAAGATTAATGTCCCCCAAAATTAGAATAGTGTTGCATAATTAACTCAGCAAAATTTTAATATCATTTATAATGTCACAAATAGCATTTTCAAGCAAGGATTCTCCTAATTCACGGTCCAAACAAACACCATGCTCTTGAACGATAGATGCACCTTCATCAATACCCTTATTCTGATGGCGTGCCTTGTGAAGGCCAACCATTCCCACTTCAGGGTATGTATCAAACTGACAGTGTTCACTAAGGCGGGATTCATCGGCCATTCCAATGATCACACCCATGGAAAGCTCCCCTGTGCCTGCGTGGGGGCCCTCAATTTCCACAATCTTGTTGTTGAAGATGAGTTTAAGGCCAGTTTCCTCTTCAATACCATTCAGATAATCTTTGATGGGTACATTTCCCCCATGACCATTAACCAGAACCACTGCTTCCAGATTCAAATTATTTCGGGCATTTTTTAAAGTGGGAATAAGTTCTTTTTCAACCAGAATATCTACAGGTAAATGGATGCCATGTTTAACATAATCATACTCGGTTGCAGCATATAATATACCCAAAAATTTGGCTCCTGTGCGGATTGAGGCCTGAAATGCCAGGTAAGATGCTATTTTAGAATCAGTGTCAATGGGAAGTGCTGCACCATGGTTTTCCAGGTGTGAACCAATGGCCATGATTCCGATTCTATGAACACCCGGTGAAAGTATCTTGCCTGAGGAGTATCTTAGTTCTACCATTATCAAGCACCTATTTTTAATTGAACATCAAGATTAATTGAACATCAAGATTTTTAGTTAAACATCAAGATTCCAGATCTTATCCCCAACATAGTGTAATGTCTTCACTGCCTTTCCCTTATCTTTATCCACCATTTCTTCTCCAGATATGATAGCGGTTCCCATGGCCAGGGGTTTGCGATGGTTTTCATCAACCACTATGACTGTATCTCCCTCCTGGATCTGGGGGTCTGCCTCCACAATACCTGGGGACATTACATCGGCTCCACTGGTCATGAATTTCACTGCCCCCATATCCACCACCACCATGTGACTTTGGATGGGGTGTTTCAGGGCTCCCTTCAGGGTGGGAAATGGTTCACCATCCAGGATTATAATAAGGGGATCACCATCTACCAGGATCAGATCGGGCAGATCACTTTCTAATATCTCTACCTTAGATTTAAAAGGTATTAATGAACCATAAGGACCTAGTTTGTCTTGAAAATCTTTTAGCTTCTTTTTTTTCAGATGATATCTTTTTTTTATTTTCAATTATAATTCACCCTGATTTTAGTTTCCATTCTCACTTTTATATTTTTGATGGCGGTACATTTAAATATAAATCTTACCAACATTGATGGTATAGGAAAGGTGATAATAGTGAGTGTACAGAAGAATGTAAATACATCACGACCATTAGATGTTTTAGGTCGAGCCCTTAACTCTCAAGTGTTAATTAAACTTAAAGGCGGCAGAGAATTCCGTGGAGTTCTTGAAAGCTTTGATATGCATATGAATTTAGTTCTGAATGACGCTGAAGAATTAGAAAGCGGCGAATCATCAAGAAGATTAGGCGTCGTCCTCATACGTGGGGATAACATAGTATACATATCACCAGGATAAAAATAAGTACCGGTTAAATGAACCGGGAGATATTATTAGGAGGATATTAAATTGAAAGGTACACCATCATTTGGTAAACGTAATAAAAAAACCCATATCCGTTGTAGAAGATGTGGGAAAAATTCGTACAATGCCAGGAAGCGATACTGTTCAGCCTGTGGATTCGGAAGAACCAAAAGGGTCAGGACCTACAACTGGCAGAACAAGAAACTTAATGGCTACAGGTTGAAATAGATGGAAATCAGAAATCCCATCGATGTGCGTATCATTGTGGAAGGAGCTTCAGACGTGGAAAACGTCTCCCGGGCATTACAAAACATTGCCCTGGGAGCGGAGTACCACATAACCATCTCCTCCATTATACCCACCACCAACATAGAAATAGCAAAAAAAGCAGTTAATGGTGCAGATATTCTTTTAATCGCCACTGATGTGGATGCCCCTGGAAGAGAACTGGCTGAAAAATTCCAGAAAGTTCTTAAAAAAGAAGTGGGTCACATAGAAAGGATGAAACTCCCCTTCGGTCATGACGTGGAGTACATTGATCCAGTACTTATCAGAAGGGAAATTAAAAACGCCATAATTCGTTCTGGATTATTATCCATTGCTAACCTGGGACGTTTCCAAGAAACTAAAGACAAGCTCAGAGAATCTGATGCCAAAATTAAGGAATTGGATAAAGAAATTCAAGATCTGTCTTCACAAAAGGATGAACTCATCTCAGAGAATCAGGAACTGACTGATTCCCAGGAAAGGCTGAAATTAAAGCAAAATGATTTACAGGAAGATTTAAAGGTTACTAAACAGCGCTACGCGGATGTGAAGAACCAGTACGGAATTTTAATAAATAAAAATTTGTACGAAAGATTTTCTCTCAGTGAACTGTGGAAGGAAACCTTTAATGAAACCTTAAATGACGAAGAACATATTACTTTTATTACCAGCGAATTTAAACCAGATAACATCACTTTAGGGCAAGGTTTCATAGCTGCCCCATCTCGGAAAGATGCAGTGGACTGGTTAAAGGTTATTCGTACGGTGCTCATTTTTTACGATTCAAAAATTGAAGATCTTAAGGAAGAAATAGGTGATGAGAAATTCAACCCGCACCTACTCAAGGAGTAGTGTAAATATAATGAATTTTTCCATCTCTTTTTAAAAAAAATAACCTATACCTAAAGATAATAAGGGAGAATTCCAAGTGCAGGATAAATGTGGTATTGTAGGTGCTTATTCTCATAATAAGTCCCATAACATTTCTAGAGAGATATATTACGGTTTATATGCTTTACAACACCGTGGACAAGAATCTGCAGGCATATCCGCCCATAATGGTGAGGAAATGCGTACCTACCGAGGTATGGGACTGGTCTGCGACGTTTTCAACAACGGCAACATCGAAGGATTGGATGGGAATGTGGGAATAGGCCATGTACGTTACTCTACAACAGGTGAATCACAAATTCAGAATTCCCAGCCATTTATAAGCAAATTTGACATGGGAAACATTGCTATAGCTCATAACGGAGATATTATTAACTCCATGGAACTCAGGAGGGATCTGGAGAAGGAAGGAATAAAATTCCAATCATCCACTGATTCTGAAGTAATCTGCCACCTTTTAACCAGGGAGTACTCCAAAAACCATGACATGGTGGAATCCATTAAAAATGTTTCCAAAAAATTAATTGGTTCCTACTCACTGGTTTTACTGGTTAATGATGACCTGATGGTGGTAAGAGACCCAATCGGCATCAAACCATTATCACTGGGACAGAAAGAAGGAATTACCATGGTTGCCTCAGAAACAGTTGCTTTTGATGTGGTAGGGGCAGAATACATCCGTGACGTGGAACCAGGGGAAATACTGCTTATCAATGATGAAGTGCACAGCTTCAAAATCCCCAAAACCCCAGGTACACCCCGTGCCCACTGTATGTTTGAATACGTTTATTTTGCCCGTCCGGATAGTATACTGGATGGGAAGGTTGTTTACCGGGTACGGAAGAACATTGGCAAAGCCTTATTTAAGGAACACCCCGTGGAGGCAGATGTGGTCATTCCCGTACCGGATTCAGCTATTACTGCGGCCATAGGTTACTCTCGTGCTTCGGGAATTCCTTATGGAGAAGGGCTGATTAAAAACCGTTACATAGGACGTACTTTCATCATGCCCACCCAGGAAGAGCGGGAAACATCCGTCAAACTCAAAATGAATCCAATACGGTCTGAGCTAGAGGGTAAAAGCATAGTACTGGTGGATGACAGTATAGTGCGAGGAACTACATCTAAAGCCCTGGTGAACGTGCTTCGTGAAGCAGGAGTGAAAGAAATCCATTTACGTGTAGGATCACCACCCATAACTTCCCCCTGTTACTATGGTATTGCCATGGCCACCCGTAAGGAACTCATAGCATCAGATAAAAAGGTGGAAAAGATAAGGGAAACCCTGGGTGTTGATTCACTGGGATACCTCAGTATAGACTCCCTGGTGGAATGTATTGGAATCAAAAGGAATGAACTGTGTCTGGGATGTCTCACTGGAGAATATCCAACAGAGTTACCAGCTGATATTGATGAATATGAATCCTGCAGGTGTTAATGAGTTCTGCAGGTTTAATTTTTTATTAATATAACATTGATTTATTAGTAATTCCAATTTAACCCAGAGACTTAACCATCTATAGATATAAAATTATTTGAGGGTTTAATTGATCACTTTAATCGCAATGTGATTATTTAAACCTCATTAAAATTATTTAAATCATCATATGAATGATTCACCCCCCATAAGATTCATTTAACTATCATATTATTGATTTAACCTCATCAAACATTCAAATTTGTACTGCTGATTTTTTTATACAAGATAAGGTGATTTTATGGTCGAATTACTGGCACCGGCCCGGGACTTTGCAGCCCTTGAATCTGCCCTGAAAAATGGGGCAGATGCAGTTTACATAGGGTTAGAAAATTACAACATGCGCGCCCACACTGACAACTTCTCTTTAGATAACCTGGGTGATGCTGCAGAACGCTGTCATCAGCAAGGAGCTCGTCTTTATGTTTGCACCAACACTGTCATGCGAGATAGTGATATAAATCATCTAAAAACTGTTTTACCTAAAATCAAAGCTGCGAGAGCTGATGCTATAATTGCATCAGACCTTGGAGTTCTTAAGATCGCCAGGGATGAGGATGTTGATGTTCATCTGAGTGTTCAAGCTAACATATCCAATCTGGAATCTTTAAAACTCCTCCATGAACTGGGAGTTAAAAGGGTGATTTTATCCCGAGAACTATCCTTAAATGAGATAAAAGAACTCAACAGTGAAAGTCCCATTGAAGTAGAGGTTTTTATCCACGGAGCCATGTGCCTGGCAATCTCAGGGAGATGTTTTTTAAGTTCCTACCTTTATCAGAAGAATGCCAACTGCGGGGAGTGTCTGCAACCCTGCAGAAAAGAATGGAAACTTATATGTCAGGATGAAAATGAATTTTCTCCAGATTCAAAAGAGGATAATGAAATAAGAGATGATAATGGGATAAAAAAGGATAATGAAATCTCAGTTAGTTTAGGGGAGAATACTCCAACAAACGAACAGGGGGATGGTGGATTTAAGGGCCATATTTTAAGTCCACGTGATCTTTGCATGGTGGAACACATCGGTGAACTTATAGATGCTGGCATTTCTTCATTTAAGATTGAAGGGAGGGCCAGACCTGCTGATTATGTGGCCACCGTAACCAGGGTCTACCGGGAAGCAATTGATTCCTATGAGAATAGTCAGTGGAAATTCCAGGACCGCTGGTTAGATGAACTTAAGAAAGTATACAACCGTGGATTTGATACTGGATTCTTCTTCCAGACTCCTTACAAAACCAGCAGCTACAACCAGGCCACTCATTCCAAACAGGACGTAGGTGAGGTGGTTAATTATTATTCTAAAGTGAATGCTGCGGAGATAAGGCTCTGGAACCCTCTGGAAGTGGGTGATGAAATTATAATACAGGGACCAACCACTGGCTCCATTATTCAACCGGTAAAATCAATGCAGATAATGGGGAAAAACATTGAAAAATCAGAAGGAAGAGAAAATGTGGGAATCTTCATTGAAGATAAAGTCAGACCCGGAGATCTGGTTTACCTGCGTGTTGAAAGAATAAAATAACACTTTCTGAATAAAAATAACATTTTCGGACTAGATTTATAAAAATTAATCTAGTTTTACATTGAAAATCATTAATTCATATCCTTAAAATTGGTTTTATATGTAACTGAATTAATATAGGATTCATTGTGGGATTTGAAAAAATAAATAAAAATTACTTGGCATTTTCACCAAGTTCCATTTTATCACCATTACTGTTTTTTAACTCCTTTGAAGGAGTTTCTCCTTCCATTCGATTGCTTAAAACAGCATCCTTGAGGAAGAAGCATGATATAACTCCCAGTATGCTTATAACCAGTCCAGTCAGGTATACATTGTGTACAGCCAAGTTCATGAGATTTGCGGGAATTTTACTGGCCATGTTGATGTCCATGTTAATGGTGAGATTCACTATTACCCCGAATATGGGTAAGGCAACTGTGGCCCCAATGTTCCGGAAAAACTGCATTGATGCAGTTCCCACTGCTATTTCCCGTTTGGATACTGCATTCTGCACTGCCACGTTGAATATGGGATAGGTCATACCAGTACCTGCCCCCAGTATTGCCGAGTAAATTACCACTTCCAGGATACCCGTACCAATTCCCATGGTTGAAAGCAATGCCATACCTCCTGTTAGGAGTACGAATGCCCCTACTGCCAGTTTTTTATAGGTACCGGTTTTGGAGATTATCTGCCCGGCAATAATGGATGAAAATGTCAAACTTAGAAGCATGGGAGTTATTAGCACTCCTGAAATGGCAGGGCTTAAATTTTGAACACCCTGCATGAAAAGGGGCAGGTAAATAATTCCACAGAACATAACTGCACTGGCTAGGAACATGGCCACTGCTGAAACATTGAATATGGAGTTTTTAAATAAATGCAGTGGTAAAATAGGCTCCCTTGATCTTTTCTCAACATAGGCAAATGCAACAACCATGACCCCTGCGAATATAAACAGAGCTGCCAGGAGATATGGAGGTATGGCTGGGTCCCGGATGAATGTTAAAGCCAAAAACAGAGAACTTAAAGCTGCAGTTAATGTGATTATTCCACCGTAGTCTATTATCCTCTCCTTGACCACCTCTTCCATGTGTGGGAAGTAGGAGCGAAGGATGTAGATGGCAGCTATGCCCACTGGTATGTTGATGAAGAACACCCATCTCCATCCCATGAAACCCGTGATAACTCCCCCCAGTACTGGTCCCAGGACGTTGGCCAGGCCGAATACGGATGAAAGGATTCCTGCATATTTTCCCCTTTGGCGGGGTGGGAAAACTTCAGCAACCACTATGAATGGTATGGTCATGAGTATTCCACCACCAATTCCCTGAATTCCCCGGAAGAAGGTAAGTTGCAACATGTCTCCTGCAAAACCACAAAGAGTTGAAGCAGCTATGAATAATGCAATACCTAAGACCAGGATCCTCTTACGACCATAGATATCTGAAAGCTTTCCTGAAAGTATTATGGCCATGGTTGAACATAACAGGTAAATGGTGAAGGGCCATACATAGTAAGCCATACCTCCCAGGCTACTGATGACCTGTGGCATGGCCGTACTCATGATGGAGTTATCCAGGGCACCCACCAGAAGACTGATCATCAGCCCCGCCATAAGCACCTTTACCTCGCCAGGTGCGAGTTTTCCACCTGAACTACCATTGTTAACGTTAATATCTTTATTAGTCATTTTTAACATCCTTATTTAAATTTATTCTCATTTTACATCAATTATTTATTTTTATTCAGTTTTAATATCCTTATTTGAATTTATTCAATTTTGACCCCATTATTTGAATTTATTCAGTTTTAACCGCCTTATTTGAATTTATTCATTTTTAACGTCCTTTATTTTAAATAAGAGTTTTTTAATGGTTTTTACTGCCGTGAAGAGTTCTTCCATTTCAGCATCACTCAGGGAAGAGAGATTATTCAACATGTTTTCCTCAACTTTGACCCGTGCTTTTTTCATGAAATCCCTCCCTTCAGGAGTAATAGAGATCAAAGTTATCCTTCGGTCTTTTTCATCTCCTTTACGTTCCACCATCCCATCTAAGACTAGTTTATCAATATGAGAGGTCATGTTAGGTCGGGAAATATATAGATAATCACCAATAACTGATATGGGAAGGCTCCCAAGATCCATTAACAGTCCCATAATCTGATAGTAGGCTGCTGAAGTTTGTTTTTCCTTAAAATCCTTTGAGGTGCGAACCTTCTGGTAAAAGATGGGGAAATAAATCAAAAGATCATCCAACATTGTTTCCATTTTCACGTTTTCATTCACCATGTTAAAACTCCCTAATTTCAAATTTAATAATTATTAAAAGTTTTTATCCCATTATCCCCCTTTAATTCCATATTCACCATCACAACCGAAGGGAAAAATCCATGCCATAATTAATCCAGAAATGATTAACTTAAAAATAATAGTTAAATTTCTGAATTATTAATTATATGAACTATTAATTAAATGAATTATTCATTATTTAAACCTTTCGTTTATAATTCTGGACTGTTTAAAAAAAAATATCTACAAAATATTCAGAAACCCAAATACTAGATAACCCAATACTAAATAAAATAGAAAAAATTTATTCCCTATAAGGTTATACTAATTAGGAGATATGTGTTAGATTGTAAGTAAGAGAATGTGCTAGATTAACAGTAATATTTTATTATAGTAATCTGAGAATTCTCAGGGAAGGAGTTGATATGATGAAAATTCAGGATGCCATGGAAAAAGAAGTAATCAAATTCCAAGTGGACGATCGCATCGTTGATGTGGCTGGAAGCCTACGTGAGAACAAGATCAGTGGAGCACCAGTGATGAATAAGGAAGACCAGCTGGTGGGAATCATCAGTGAAGGTGATATCATGCGACTCCTTGAGATTCACTCCCCCCACATTAGACTGATCCTGCCATCTCCACTGGACTTAATCGAACTACCGGTACGTATGAAATATGAAATGGATGAGATAGCTGAAGACATGAACAAAGCTGCTTCCGTGCTTATCGGTGAAATTATGACCAAAAAAGTGGTGACCATCGACCCCGATTCAGATATCAGTGATGCTGCCCAGCTCATGGACACCCATGATGTTAAAAGACTACCAGTTGTGGATTCTGATGGAAAAATGGTGGGTATAATCACCAGAGGAGATATTATCGGAGCTATGGTGAGGGGATGAGTAGCAAGCACATTGCCATTTATGGTAAGGGTGGTATTGGTAAATCCACCATTGTCTCCAACCTGGCTGCAGCCTACTCAGAAGATAAAAACGTTCTGGTAATTGGCTGCGACCCCAAGGCAGACACCACCCGCACTCTGGTGGGGAGAAGAATCCCCACCATCCTGGACATCTTAAAAGAAAAAAAGGGCGCCCAGGAGGAAGATGTCCTCTTCCAGGGATATGGTAATGTGATGTGCGTGGAAAGCGGAGGCCCTGAACCGGGTGTGGGCTGTGCAGGAAGGGGTGTTATCGTGGCCATGAAACTCCTGGAGAACCTGGAGGTCTTCAGCCAGGACCCAGAAGTTATCATCTATGACGTACTAGGGGACGTGGTTTGCGGAGGATTCGCAGTACCCCTCCGGGAGAACTTTGCCGATGAAGTTTACATCGTGACTTCTGGAGAGTACATGGCCCTTTACGCAGCCAATAACATCTCTAAGGGCATTAAAAAACTTAAAAGTAACCTGGGTGGTATTATCTGCAACTGCAGGGGTATCAACAGAGAACTGGAGATCGTGGAAGAATTCGCTCACCGTATTGGGAGTAAGGTTATAGGGGTAATTCCTCGCAGTGAACTGGTTCAGGAAAGTGAAATTGATGCCAAAACAGTTATGGAAAAGTTCCCAGAATCAGAACAGGCACAAAAATACCGTAAACTTTCATCAGCCATTTTAGATAACCAGGGCTTTGTTATCCCTGAACCCATGGGTGCTGATGAATTTGATGAATTTTTCAGGGGATTTCAGTAAACTCAAACCCCACCCAGATCTTCAAGGGTTTTAACCTCTAATTTTAATTTTTTAAACCCTTCCAGGCAGTTTAAAGTGGCTTGGGACTCATTTTGAAAATAGAATAGGTGTGCAGGGCAGTTGCAGTCAGAACAACCAAAACCAGTTATTCCTTCACTTTTTCTAGCTATTTGGGTTGCCAGCTCACATTCATGTTTAAAACCATCATCACTGTAAAATACTTCTGTTACCTGAGTTTTGGGGCTGTCCAGGAGGTAATCCACGTGCCAGTGCATTTTTTTATTTTGCCGGAGGTGTCTTTTGATCCTACCCTCCAGTGAGTTAAGGGCAGACCCCACATAAATATAACAACCCTTTTTAAACTGGATCTCTCCTTTTTTACCAATTTTTAGGGATTGATTTTGGTTTAAATTTATTAAAAGACAGTAAGTTCCCTTTAAAATAGTTTTTTTGACCATGAGCTGCTCACATTCCCAGTTTAAATCGAAAGTTCTGCACCAGACTCCAGTGGGATGAATTTTTCCCCAAATTCCTTTTTAAATAAACATAATGCATCAAAACCTGTGCAATGCCCCAGGGCAATGATTTCCGGGTTTAATTTTTTAAAGGATTCCACTGTTTTTTGAATCCTCTCCCGAGGTGCATCCATGAGATGTGATCCTCCAATAACTCCATATATATCATCCTGAAAGTATTCACTGACCGAATTCAAGATGTTAACAATACCCTTGTGGGCGCATCCAGAAATTACAACCAGTCCCTTTTCAGTTTTAATTACCAGATTTAATTCATCCTTGAATTTATCTGGTGAGCACTTTCCATTTTCCATAACCTTCAAATATTCAGGTATTGGCTCAAACCCAGAATGATCTTCAACCTGGTTGAAAATCCACATATCATCACTGATCCTGGTATTTTCACTGATCCATTCCAGGTTAAGAGTTTCTACATCAATACTTGTGGGGAAACCAATATAACGTTGTTTACCATCCAATAATGCAAATTTCTGACCTAATACCCCAGGATGCATGTAAAATTTGGTTTTGACACCATTAATGCCCATAGTGTCTTTAATTGCAAAAATACCTCCTGTGTGGTCGTTGTGACCATGACTCATCAGTACCCCATCCACTGCTGTGATTCCCATGGAATCCAGGTTATGTTCTAAAACTAGGGGTGTCTGTCCGGTATCTACCATGAAATTCTGGTCATTGCCCTCTACCAGTAATGAAAAGCCATGCTCTGCATATAAATTTGATTTGAGTCCTGCCCTGTTATCGACTATACATCTGATCTTCATGGAAACACCGGGAACATTTTATTTGCTTTCTAAACTTATTCTTAATATAGTTATATTTCAAACACCATTCTTACACACTAATATTCATTTGAATATATTAAAACCAAATCTTATTTATAAGCATAATCCTGATGAAATGAATCAACCATTATTTGAAAATCAATCTTTATCCAAGTCAAAAACTAATTCACAGGCACCAGGTTTATGATAATCAATGATAACGAAATCACGGTGATTAAATGAAATACACATTCAAGGCCAAGGGACATCACAACGTAACCTCTAAACATAAAACCACCTTCGAAGTAACCCAGGAAGCTGAAATTAGATTGGCAGCAGATTGTATTGTGGGAGTATCATCTAATGTATCCTTAAATGATCTTCCTCTCAAGATGCGAGAGGCTATTCAGGATGAAAATACAGAAATTAAAGTTGTTCTTAAAACAGAAAATGCTGAAGATATTATTACAGGATACGGGCATTCTACACTGACTTTGGATCATCCCACCGATATGGTATGCCGTAAGAGTGATTATACTTGCAGTCGCACCCTGATGATACATGCAGACAAGGCAGCAGTGGATCTGGATAGTGATTTAATAGACGAACTTGCCTCTGGAAAAACATTAAAAGTTACTATAATTGTCTAAAAATAAAAATAAAGAATAAAAGAAGTCCAATAGAAGTGCAGGGGACGGGATTCGAACCCGCGAAGAGACTCACTCACTAGGCCCTCAACCTAGCGCCTTTGACCGCTCGACCACCCCTGCTGTGCTGATTCTCACACAAGAGAGTGAAGCATACCATCTTCTCTTGCTTACACTATTTAAAGGTTACCGTTACTGATTGTAACAGTATTTAAATGGTTTAAAAGCAGTTTATATGAAGAAGAAAAAACTTATAATTATTACAAAGTATTTTTAAGTATTGAAAACTATTATTAGGATTCAAAATAACAATATAATAAAAATTAAGAGCCATTCAATAAGAATAATAGATAATCTGGATGTTTTCATTATGCAGGCAGTTCACACAACTCCCCAGGGGATAACAGTAATGATAGAAGTATCCCCTAAATCAGCCAAGTTCCAGATAGCTGGTTACAACCAGTGGCGGAAGACACTGGAAGTGAAACTCAAGTCTCCTCCAACCAAAGGGAAAGCCAACAAAGAACTAATGAAAGAATTTTCTGCACTGACCGGCCACCCCACAGATATCATCTCGGGACATAAAAGTCGTCAGAAAACCCTGCTCATACATGATATGGATGAAAAAGAGTTTTATAAGATTTTAGAGGGTTTGATCTAGTTTTTTATTCTGAAATTTAGTTTTATATTCTGAAATCTAGTATTTTGAAATCTAGTTTTTATTTTGAAAAGTTGAATTAAAATTTAATAGATTATAGGTTTACTCTAATAAAAAAAAGTGAGATTTTAAAATAAAAAAGGATACGAATAATTATCGGGTAAAATAAATCAGAATTACTTCAAATATCGGGAGTAATTCTCTTTATACCATTTCACAGTCTCTTTTAATGCTTCTTCGAATGAATATTCTGGTTTCCAGCCCAGTTTCATTGCTTTAGCAGAGTCCAGTGAGTAACGGCGGTCATGGCCCAGCCGGTCATCAACGAATGTTATAAGGCTTTCTGGTTTGTTTAATAACTCCAATATTAGGTGGGTTATTTCCAGATTATTTTTCTCGTTTCCTCCACCAATGTTGTATACTTCTCCCAGTTCACCCTTAAGTAGAGCTGTTTCTATTCCTTTACAGTTATCCATCACATAGATCCAGTCTCTGACATTCTTCCCATCACCGTAGACTGGTAACGGTTTATCCTGCATTGCGTTTAAGATGAAAAGTGGTATCAACTTTTCAGGGTACTGGCGGGGTCCGAAGTTGTTACTGCTTCTGGTGAGGATGATTGGTGTGCCGTATGTCTTCCAGTATGCCCCTACCAGAAGGTCACCACCGGCTTTACTGGCAGAATACGGGCTGGATGGGTCAATGTTGCTACTTTCAGTGAATGATCCTGATTCTATGCTCCCGTAAACTTCATCAGTTGATATCTGCAGGTAACGTTCCACATCGTATTTGCGAACGTTTTCCAGGAGGTTGTAGGTCCCAATAACATCTGTTTTAACGAACAGGCCTGGGTCCTCTATGGATCGGTCCACGTGGGTCTCAGCAGCGAAGTTAACCACCATGTCACAGTCTTGCATTATTTTGGAGACCAGTTCCTCATCTGCTATATCCCCTTTGACAAATTCGACCTTGTCACGGATTTCCTTGAGGTTTTCCATGTCCCCGGCATAGGTCAGCTTGTCCAGGACCATCACTTCATAATCATCGTTAGTACAAAGGTGATGTACGAAGTTGGATCCTATGAATCCTGCACCACCTGTAATCATTATCTTCATAAAATCACCAATTATCCTTATTTAAGCTATTATCCCATATTACCCATGTTTTTTACTCTTATCCAGTATCCAGTCATATGGGATTTCATCGGTATCAGGGTCAAGACGGTACTCATCAGGTTCATCATAGTTAAATGGTAATGTGGGCACACTTACAAAAAAGGCTGTTTCAGTACCAACTGCTTTAAATCCATGGTAAACCAGTGGGGGGACACTTATGAGCATTGGATTTCTGTCTCCAACAAAGAATTCGTTGACCTCACCATAAGTTGGTGAATCTTCCCGACTATCATACAATGCAACCTTCATCATGCCGTTGACACAGGTGAAGTTGTCAGTCTGTTTTTTATGGAAATGCCACGCCTTCACCACCCCCGGATAGGCTGTGGTCAGGTAAACCTGTCCGAATTCCTGATAAATATCATCATCACATCTTAATATTTCCATGAGCCATCCCCTTTCATCGGGAATGACTTTAAGTTTCTTTACTTTTACGCCGTCAATCATAGATACACCGTTTATTCCTTCTTGGAAAGCTTTATATATCTCTCTCTTATTAACCATTACTATCAATGGTTTTGGGTAGATTGATGTAATGAATTATCATGCTCTAAATTAAAGAATATCTGGTGAGACCATCATATACTTATCAAAGCTGCCTGAAACAGTGCCTTCAAGATAGTGGTTTTATAAAAAAGAATATTAATATAAAAAGGTTATTTTAATAATTGATGTGGTTTTTAAATATAAATGGCTTGAAATGAAAAATTAAAAATTTATTATTATCCATTAAATCAAGTCCCAGTAAAAAGAGTACATGCTGGGCAACTGGAATAATTACAGTGCAAATAAGGAGGCAGAATTATGAAAGCGGTTATACCTGCTGCAGGACTCGGAACCCGGTTTTTACCGGCCACCAAAGCCCAGCCAAAAGAAATGTTACCAGTTTACAACAAACCAACCATACAGTACGTGGTGGAGGAGGCTGTTGCCTCTGGAATTGATGACATACTGATTATCACTGGTAAGGGGAAAAGATCCATTGAAGACCACTTCGACCGTTCCTTTGAACTGGAATATTCCCTTCGTAATTGCGGTAAAATGGATTACCTGGTGGAAGTGGAAGCCATATCTGAAATGGCTGATATTTATTACGTTAGACAGAAGCAGCAGAAGGGACTGGGGGATGCCATACACTGTGCCAAGAAACATATCGATGGTCAGCCCTTTGCCGTGCTTTTAGGTGATACAATAAGCCAGTCACAGGTTCCCTGCACCAAACAATTGCTGGATGTTCATGAAAAGTATGGTGCATCAGCTATTGCTATCGAAAGAGTGCCCAGGGATAAAATTGAACGTTACGGAATAATTAAAGGGCAGCAGGTTGAAGATTCTGTTTACCATATCGAGGACATGGTGGAAAAACCTCGTCCTGAAGAAGCACCATCTGATCTGGCAATAACCGGACGTTACGTACTGGAATCTGATATTTTTGACCATATTGCAGAGGTAGAACCTGGTGTGGGTGGAGAGATACAGCTAACCGATGCCATGAGGCAGCTGGATAGTATCTACGGCCACATATTCGATGGGAAGATTTATGACATCGGAAACAATGTGGAATGGCTGAAAAGCTCCCTGGAGATTGCCCTACAGGATCCTGATGTCAATGGAGAGCTAAGAGAATATTTAAAGAATATTCTGAAATAACTATTCTCTTTTTTTAAAGAATCCCTGAAATAAAAATCCTTGAAAATTATATTTATAAAATTCTTAAATGAATTACCGTGGTAAAGACTCACTGATACCAATCATCAATGTAAATAGTCTTTGAATGAATTAAAAGGACCGGATTATTTCAATTGTTGTGGGGTTTTTGATTTATTTTTATTTATTTTAGTTTTTAGGGTAAATAATTTAAAGCAGGATTAAACCAGGCAATTATAATTATAGTAGATACTATTAGGAAGTAACCAGTGGCCAAAATAATCAAAGAGACTTTATCTTGCATTTTAGATACTTTCTTATACCGTTTTACCCTATCCTTTTCACCTTTATCCTTAAATCTATCACTTTTATATTCAAACCGGTGGTAGGCTATTGATTCTAAAAGGGTTAAAACTATAATGAATAATCCGAAAGAACTGATGAGATGTGCAATGCTAATTACTCCGTTGGGCACTAAACCAGTTATGAGAACCATGTTCACTATTCCTACAAACAAAGCACTGACTGATACCGTGTAACGGTTTTTATAGGGTATGGTGAGGGATATCAACGCTGCGAAAACTGCTGCAAATGAACCAATCAATGAAAACAGGAGTACAGTTAGTTCTTCTCTGCTGAAGAACATGCCTGCACTAAACTGAGAAAAGGTGTTATCTTCTTCAATATTGTTACCCATGGCAGAATCATAGTATAATGGTTTTTCTGCAACTATTAATCCTAAATAATGGTATCCTGACAATACTACATTGAAAATGTTTTCTGAACTTTCATTATCCGGCACGTAAACCAGTTCATCCCTTCCATAACTTTTATCCTGAATATTCAAAAGAAGTAACTGATCATCTTCAGGGAATCTGAACAGTTCTGAATTATCAGATATGGTAGCCGAAACCTTGTAAAGTGCAAATTTCTCATCACCATGGGTAGAGTTGTTAATCAACTCCTTTTTTTCTATGGTTCCACTAGATACCTGAAAATTATCACCAGGATTCCTATCTCCCGTCCATCTGAACCATACATAGAAATCTGCAGAATAGATATTGTCTTTTAAGGAGGCTGATTTGATCCTATCAATATAAATGCCAGTGTATACTTTCTGTGCACTGTCTGGAATTGCCATTTCTCCAGGGGTGAGAGTTTCATTAGGGGCTATCTCGTATTTGAAGGTATCAAATTCTTGATAGGTATTTTCATAGGCAAAAAAGATCATGTAAGAACCAACAATGGCCATTACAGCGAGCAAAAAAATAGACCACTTACGGACTTCCTTATATCTCAAGGCTTCCTTTAGTTCTCCCAGATAACCCATATTACTCCCCAGAATAGTTCATATGATAAAATTTAACCAATTTTAGACACCTATTCTGTTTTTTCACAGGTACTTAAACTTCTTAAATTTTTTTGTGAAGGGTAGAACTAAAACAGACCTGACCGGTGCCCTATCTCATTTTAGTAACAATAATAAACATCTATAAATGTTAAAAAAACTTGTAATAGCAAAAATAAACCCTAAAGGTTTTATATTACTAATATATGGCGCTGAATCCCCTAATTGGAGTCAATTTAACTTAAAGAAAAGATTTAGGAATTAAGATAGGTGTAAATATATTAAAAAACAAAAAATAGCCAAATAAATCATGAATATGCCACTTCCACATAAAAATCCAATGTCTGAAATATATTGGGGTAATATTATGAATATATAAAGTAAAATTGCTCCAGATAATACTGTGAATAATAATAAAATAAGTGGAATCATCCTTTTTAATGGAGTTAAAATAGAAATAAACATTAGGATAATGAAGACTCCTAAGAAACATATATTAAAAATAGAGGGTTCCCTGAACTTTGGAAATCAAAAAATTTAGACAATAATTGGAATGTGAGTAAAATCGTGAAAAATACCTACCATAAGATATAATACTAATTTTTTCACATTGATATTACTGTGACTCGCCATTCGATTAATCTGATGCGATATCTTTAATGTAGTCTTTCTAACCATTTTATAACCTTACCAATCATTATTCATCAAACTCCTTTTAAATCATGCCTTACTTGTTTGTGATTTTCATTATTCTTGGAATCAAGGAGATTCTTCGTGTGATTGATAGTTTATGTAGTTTTCGCTGCCTAAATAACTCTTAATTGCAGAATCATAAATTAATGCAGTTGATCTTGAAAGGAATATCGAAAGATAGGGAAATAAAACTAAGGGCATAATTAGTGTACGTAAAATATTGTAATTTGAAATTGTGCATAGATGTAGGCCAAACAAGATTGAAATTGAACTGATATTAACCATAAAGTATCCAATAAAGGTTATGATTAAAAAAATAGTACCCGTTGCAATATACCAAATTATAAGCTTTTTCCACCCTATGCTGTAAATTTTTTCAAGAATTTCATCCAATACAAAGAATCCAATAATAATTGGAATTAAATCATAACAAAAATACCACATAAACCCTGTGGATCTATTCCAAGACAATTTTGCAAGGTTACTAATAATTTCCCTGAATTTAAAAGCTGCACTGAGTTTTCCATTAGTATAAGCCATATTCGAAACCGCCATTAAAATCACTGGAATGATCATCACGAGATATAACAGTGCAATTACCACAGGAATAAAATGAGAAAACACCTCATATGACAATAAATCGAAATTTAAATAGGATAAACCTGCAAAGATAGTTTTTAAATCTGCTAATCCAGAATATCTTAATACTGAAATACTTATCAAAATAACAGGAATTAAATAAATAAAATTAACTATAAACACTTTAATACCATCAATAAACATTTTTTGCCAATCTTTGAAATCAGGAAGCTCATCAACATCCGTTAAGGACTCACTTATAATCCTAAACAAATAACCCCTTACAAATGATCCTACAACTAAAAATCCAATAACATCTAAACAAATAAAGATCAGATAATTCATGTTATCCAGATATAAAACAGTGTATTGAGAAAGACTAATCAATATAATAATTCCAAAAACAAAAAATCTTATCCCATTAGAAAAAGGATAAGCCAAAGAATCAGTTAGTATCTCTTTAATCCTCATAAATAACCTAACCTATTCCTAATTTTAAAAAAAATATTTTTCAGTGAATAAATCTCTGAAGGAATCTATTTTATTTCTTTTGTGATTTTTTATCATATTTTCTGATTAACCATATAATTACCAATAAGAGTACTAAAAAAACAAGTAAACCTATGAATAATTGAGTTGTTGTTATTGGTAGTGGTTGCAATTGCAGCTGAAGTTGCATTTGTCACATTTACCATGATTCTGCATCCAATGAACCTTTATTTTATAAATATATAATCTAATCAGTCATTACAAGTTTTGTTTTGATGTTTACTCTAACTACATTCCAACCTCATTATCTTTTTTATACCATTCCCAGGCAGTGGTGATGATTTTGGTTAAATCATCATATTTTGGTTGCCATTTCAGGATTTCTCGGGCTTTCTTTGAACTTCCAACCAGGATGGGCGGATCTCCCGGTCTTCTTTCTATTTCTGTAGCTTTTATTTGGTTACCTGTGACTTTTTTCGCTTCTTCAATTACTTCACGGACTGAAAATCCGTTTCCATTTCCCAGGTTGAAAACTTCACTCTTACCCCCTGTTTCCAAGTATTTAAGGGCTTTTATATGGGCATCTGCCAGATCGGTTACGTGTATATAATCCCTGATGCAGGTACCGTCCGGTGTGGGATAGTCTGTTCCAAAAATCTTAATATCTTCTCTTTTACCTGCAGCAGCGTCCAGTATGAGTGGTATCAGGTGTGTCTCAGGATCGTGCCTTTCCCCTACGTCCTGTTCTGGGTCTGCACCTGCTGCGTTGAAGTAACGGAGGGATACGTATCGAAGATCATAGGCCTGGCTGTAATCCTTTAAAATCTTTTCCACCATTAGTTTTCCCTGGCCGTAGGGGTTTATGGGGTTTTGAGGATGGTCTTCGGTTAGGGGGATTTTCTGGGGGTTTCCATAGGTGGCACATGTTGATGAGAAGACCAGCTTCTTCACTTCGAATTCATTCATCACCTGGAAGAGGTTTAAGGTGTTTCGGAGGTTGTTGAGGTAGTATTTCTGGGGGTCTTCCACTGATTCCCCTACATAGGTGAATGCTGCAAAATGCATCACTGCTTCTATCTCATATTTCCTGAACACATCTCTGATTGCTTCTGTGTCCCCTAAATCCACTTCTTCAAAGACTCCCCACTTCAGGAAGTCCTGGTGTCCGTAGCTCATGTTATCCAGTACCACTGTTTCGTATCCTGCCAGGTTAAGCTCCTTATTTGCATGGGAGCCAATGTATCCTGCCCCTCCAGTTACCAGTATCATGGATAAAGGTTAGATTTTATTACATTTAATTGCATCGTGTACTGAATTTTACTGCATAAGGATCATCCCAGCAAATTCTCAAGGAGTAAAAGAGATAAGTGTATGTTAAAATGAGTTCCTTTAAAAACCCCAGTATTATAATAAAAGAATATTTTTAATCTTTTAAAAAAACCTTATTAATAAGAAATAAATTGATTCTGACAGATTAAAATAGGATTAGTTTAAGATTAAGATTATTATTAAAGGGATAAAATGCGCTTGAAATATCTTTTAATTATCATTTGCATCATGGTACTGGCTGTTTCCGGTTGTACCAGTCATGAAGGGAATCCAGTAAACAATTCATCATTCTCTTCTTTAAACAACAGCACCACCTCAGTTCCCTCAACCACTACTTCTACTGGTTCCAGTGATCACGCTGAGGTGAGTGGTAAGTGTTACAAAGTGGTGGATGGAGACACCATTGATGTGGAAGGAGTGGGCAGAGTGAGATTTGTGGGAGTTAACACCCCCGAGAAAGGACAAGCAGGATATCAAACTGCCAAGGACTATGTAACCCGCATGTGTCTGGGTAAAACAGTGGGACTGGACATTGATAATACCAAAAATAAGGATAAATATGACCGTGCCCTGGCAGTGGTGTATGTTGATGGCGTGAATCTCAACCAGGAGCTCTTGAAGAAGGGTTATGCTGAGGTTATGTACATTCCACCCTCGGAGTTTAATCCGTATAGCTGGTTATGATTTAGTAGATGTTGGTAAATTTGAAAAATGATAAGATTTTGAAGATATAATATAATAAATGTAATTGGAATAATGCCAAATTGGCTTTTAAAATAAAATCAAGGGCTGAATTTATAATATTCCCCATCTATAAGCTTAATCTTCTTTAAGACTCCTTTATACTCCAGAGAGGTTATAAGGTTGTACATGGCGATGCTGCTTAATCCCAGCTCCCCGTAGAGTAGATTACCCTCTAAAATTGTTCTGGAAATGTTCCCGGAATCATCCACCAATTTTTTAATTATTTCCAATGATTCCAGTTCAGCTTCAGAGAACTTTTCAATTACTTCCACTTCTTCTGTTTGCTCAGTATCATCCCTATCCTCAATAGGAGTGCCATTCATATTCTCAGTAGGAATGTCATTCATATTTTCAGTAGGAGTGTCCTTCATATCTTCAATAGGAGTATCACTAACCTCAGAACCAATATTCCCAACATCCACAACATCAGCAGAAGAGTTAAAATCATTAACATCATCAAGTAAATCCGGATTATTTTCAACTGTTCCCTCTATAGATTCATCTAAATGTGTTTTTTCCAGAACATCATCACTTTTCTCATTACTTTTACTTCCCCTGTTCTTCTCCAGAGTGATGATCCCATCCTGGAGGGATATGTAATTTTCATTCTCCAGGTGTTCTAAAATTGGGTTAAGATCGTCTTCAGAAGTGTCCAGGTCCAGTTTCAGGATATTGTATGGAACTCCTCCCTGGTATTCTGCACTGAAATATTTAATGCCGTTTAAGACCCTTTTTTGTTGGGATGTGAGGATGTTCATAAATATAGATTGGTTATCTCCATATATTAAAATAAAGTTTAAATCAATGGGAATAAAATATAGGTTATAATGATCATTACCCGCTTATTTATGATAAAAAATGATTGAATGAGATTTATATTGATTTTGAGGGATTAAATGCTGGATTCACTCTATGAAAAAGCTTTAAAAAAGAGAGATAACATCCATCAAAAATTAGAAGGAATTGAATATTCCCTGGTAGATGCTTCCCAACAGTGGATTGATTATCCCCTAGCAGAAATTGGCCGGGATGTGAATATTGGTGCAGGGGATGGCAGTATAAATAAACGCAAATTCCTGCCATTCATATTTTACGCCATTGATGCTGAAGGAATAATTCACTCATCAGAGGGTCTTAAAAAGATTGAAAGCTCTGAAATTGACATCATATCCCACCATAAATATGTTGAAGACCGTTTAAGGAGTTATATGGGGATATTTGAAATTAAAAATGCCCTGAAAATGTTCAATCAACACCATGTTGATTTATTCCTCTTCGATGGATCGATCCTGGGCAATCTCATACGACCGTTCCCTATTGAAAAAGAACTTAAAGAACAGGTTAAAGAGATAATTAGGGAAAAATATTTGCCCCTTCTCGAGAAAAAATTGAATAACTCTCCCGACGTTGAAATTACTTCATCTAAATTTGCTTCTAAAATTTCCAATGAATTTAAAGATGATACTGAGGCAATGATTTACCTGGAAAACCTGGAGAACCTCCGGGTAATCAGTGACTTGATGAAAGAAAACAAAAAAATCGTGGCTATATCCAAAACATCCACCAGTACTGAATATTTCGATAGAAAAATACCGGATATAGCTATATTTGATATGCACAGTAAAAAACAGGGGTATTCTAAACCAAGGTATTCCAATGTTTCCGAGGTTAAAAGGGATTTCCCGGTTAGAAATGATGTTCTAAAGAGCTTGATCTTCACCATTTTCTACGCCAGATTAGAGGACCATAAAAACATTTTAAAATTTGAATTACCGTACCATGCCACAGAAGAAGATATAAGAGATTTATTGAAGTCCATTAAAAATATAAGTGCAGAAGGATATCCATTACTCTTAAAAAAAGCACATAACGATGTTGTAATCCGTAAAAATGACCTGAAAAACCTTTCCAAGATAATGGGATTCATGGAAAAGAGTGGGAGGGAGATGCTAAATGAATGAAATCATTGGAAGATGCATAGGAGAAACATCCCTGGTTAATGTGAGTTTTATCTCCAAAAAAATGCCCAGGGTAGGTGAATACGTCTCCTTAAAATATGATGGGAAGAACGTACTGGGGATGATCGAATCCCTGGTGAGAGGTAGTGTTTCCATTAACGATCAGATATACGACCCCCTGACCATTGAAAAAATCAAAGCCATTGAAGGGGACGACCATTACGTTAAGGGTAGTGTTAAAATACTGGGAGATATTGATGATGACCTGCGCATTCCTCGAACACCTGCTCCCCCTGGAACCGAGATACAGGTGGCAGATTCTGAGGTTTTGAAGAAAATATTCAAAGTGGATAAATACGGTTTAAAACTGGGGAAGTTAATAAGCCAGGAAGAAGTGGGTGTAGAAGTTGACATCAACAGGATGGTGTCCAGGCACCTGGCAGTTCTGGCAATGACCGGTGCAGGAAAGTCAAATACGGTATCAGTCATTGTGGATGGTCTTTTGAATGTTAATGGTAGTGTTCTGATATTTGATATGCATTCGGAGTACGTGAACACTGATTTTGGTACTGATAAAGTCAATGTAATAATACCCCAGATCAACCCCCTCTACCTGTCATTTGGTGAAATCAAAAAATTATCGAACATACCACCCAATGCCTACGTTCAGGAAAGATACTTCTTAAAAGCGTATAAATCCGCACGGAAAAGCCTCATGCAGGGGTCACCCACTGGAAAAGATTTCATTGGATTGATTCAGAGTAAACTGGAAGGTTGGTTAGCTGAATCCGAGGATCCAGATGCTAAATCCACCAATTCCGCAGATAAAAAATCAATAGCCGATGTTTTAAACAAACTGGAACACATGCGGGATAAGTACGGGAACATACTCAGCCTGGAAGCAAAGGATATAATTGACAGTTTGAAAGTGGGCAAAGCCAATATATTGGACCTGGGACCTGTGGATGAATTTGCATCGGATGTGGTGGTTAGTCATATCCTCCGGAATGTCCTGGCCAGTCGGAAAGAGTTTTTAAGAACTGGAGAGGGTCTGGAATTCCCAATATTTTTGATCCTGGAAGAAGCACATATTTTAGCTCCTCAAAATAGGAAAACAGAATCGAAACTGTGGATAAGCAGAATAGCCCGGGAAGGGCGTAAGTTTTCAGTGGGACTGTGCCTGGTGAGCCAGAGCCCCAAATCACTGGACTCTGATGCCCTGTCACAGGCTAACAACATGATAATATTACGCTTGGTGGAACCAACTGACCAGAATCATGTGCAGCGTGCCAGTGAAAGCTTGAGTGATGATTTGATAGCTCAGCTTCCTTCCCTGAATATTGGGGAAGCCATAGTGCTGGGTTTAATGACTCGCATCCCCACTCTGGTTAAGATAGATGAATTCCAGGGGAAGATCACAGGAGGAGACCTTAACATTGTGGAAGAATGGTCAAAATCCCACCAAAATCAGGAAAAACTCCTTGAAGAACAGAAAAGAGAATATGATGATCTGGGAGGAGACTACTGATGCAATTTGCCCATTTAGCTGATACCCATATGGGTTACCGCCAGTACGGACTTACTGAGAGGGAAACTGACTTTTTTGAAGTTTTCGACCAGGCTATTGAGGAGATAATTAGTGAAAGGCCTGACTTTGCCATTCACTCTGGAGATCTGTTTGAATACTCGAGACCCCCAACCAGGGCATTACTCACCGCGCAACATGGTATTTTAAAGTTAAAAGAAGCAAAAATTCCAATTTATGCCATAGCAGGTAATCATGATGTTGTAATGCGTAAAAATGCACTACCACCCCAAATTTTATACAAGGACTTTGGTTTAAAACTCATAAGCCCCAATAATCCATTTTACGTGATAGATGACGTTTTTATAGGTGGATCACCCTACACATCGAAATATCATTCAAAGGCATTGATTGAACGACTGGAAAGTATTGAAAAATCATCCCAGAATTATGAAAAAAGAATTCTGGTCTTACACCAGGGGATTGACCGTTATATCCCCTATGAATATGAGCTTAAAATTGGTGATGTGCCCCAGAGTTTCAACTACTGTGCATTTGGACATATTCATGAAAGGGTGGTTGATGACTTTGGAGCGGGCAAACTGGCCTATCCAGGTTCTACTGAGATATGGCGCTCCAACGAGGTTGAAGGTTATAAAAAGAATGGTAAAGGATTTTATCTGGTGGATATCAGTGGTGATATTCCTGAAATTGAAAATATCAACCTCAAACTCCCCCGTGAGTTTATAAAAAAAACCATTCTGGCCAGTAAACTTCAAGAAGAGTTATCCCGGATTAATCAGTACATCAGCAGTCTCCAGGAAAAACCCATACTCATGGTGACTGTGGAAGGAGGAAATTTCAACCGTTCTGAGGTGTATGAAACTTTAAACCAAACATTATCTGACTCCTGTCTTACAGTACGGCCCAATTATCATCCAACAACCATTGAAAGTGAACCAAATCCTTTTGAAAATGGGAAAGAGGCTTTAAATATTAAAAAAATGATTGAGCATAATCTTAAGGATTTTAACAGCGAAAAAGTTAACCAACTGGCAACCGGGCTCCTGAAAGAACTGTCTGATGGAGATTTCAAGACTGCCCAAACCATTGCCCAGAATTTCTACGAGGATTTATATGATCATTGAAAGTCTTCACATTAGTAACTTTAAATCTCACCGGGACACACGTATCGAGTTTGATACCGGGATATCCATAATAATAGGTGGAAATGGTGCGGGTAAGTCCAGTATCCTTGAAGCAGTGAGTTTTGCATTGTTTAAACAGCACACCAGTAAGAGAATTGAACAGCTTATAACCATTGGCCAGAAGAGGATGTCAGTTGAGATCCAGTTTACTGCCAATGGCCGGACCTACCGGGTACTGAGGGAACGGACAAAAACATCTTCTAAGGCCATTATGAAGATTAAAGAGGGCGGAAGATTCCAATCGTTGGTTTCAGGGGATAAACAGGTGACTCTGGAAGTTCAAAACCTTCTGGAGATGGATGGGGACCTGTTCCTCAATGCAGTCTATGTCAGGCAGGGAGAAATAGCAGATCTCATTGATAAAACCTCTTCTGAAAAAAAACAGATGATTGGAAGACTTCTTGGTATTGATTCCCTTGAAAAGGCCTGGAAAAATTTAAAAGTCATCCTGGATAAGTACAACGAACGAAATATAAGATTGGAAGGAAAAATAGAATCATTTGAGGACTTTGAAACTGAATTTACTGTCAAAAAAGACAGAAAACGTGCACTGGCACTGAAAATTAAGGATATCAACCTTAAAAGAGATGAAAATATTATTGAATCTGATCTTCTCCAGGAGAAGAAGGAGATTCTGGATAAGAGGAGTATGGAATTTGAAAATGCCAATACACTCCTTAAATCCAAAAAAGATTTCCAGGATCAGCTGGAAAAAAGCAGGAAAGATCTTGAAGGTCAGTTAAATGAAATTATCCTTAAAGAAGAAGAAATTACCAGAATAGAACCTCGGTTAAAGAAATTGAACGTTTTAAAAAGTCTTGCCGAGAAAAGTAAAGAGTTAAAAGTTTTACAGAAAGATAAAAAAGGAATAATCACTATTTTAAACGATATTGAACGTTTTGAAAAAGTTTTAAATGAAAATGAACAGTTTTATAATGAGTATTCTGAGTTAGACAGTGAAATTAACAATTTACAGTATGCTAAGGATCAGTTTGAGGGAAGCAGGATGCTGATTCAGCAGTACACAGAAAGAAAGTCTAAAATTGAAGGAAAAATGAAGCAATCCCTCAAAAAAATAAGGGATGTTCTTGAAAAATCCAATCAGGTTTTAGGCACTAGTTTTGCTTCGGTGGAAGAGTTTGAAAATCACTTATCAACGTTTAAACCACAGTTAGAGGCACAGATCAGGGAAGCTTCTGATTCTATTCAGGATATTAAAAGGGAACTGTCTAACCTACAGGTCAAAAATGAGAATCTGGAAAAACCCATAAATGAGTTGGAGCAGGTTAAAGACCAGTGCCCCATCTGTAAATCAGATATAACTCCCCAGAAAAGGGAAGAACTATTAACAGATTATCAATCAGAAATAGAGGATAACCAGGAAATATCAGGGACTTTGAAGGTAAGATTAGATGAACTTGAAAGCAAGAAGAGAATTTTAGATTCCCAACAATCCAACATTCAGAGTATAAATCTGGGAATCCTGAAGGAATACTTAAAATCAGGAAATGATCATCAACAGGAAATTGACAACATTAACTCTAGTCTCCAGGAACTTCAAAAGAAGATAGTTATCCTGGAGAATATTGAAAAGGATATTCAGAACAATAGATCTAAACTGGCTGCCATCAAAGGTAATTATGAGAAATATCTCACTGCTCTTGGGTCTTTAGAGTCCCTGGGCGATTATGAAGAACACAGGGCAAGGTTAGATGAGATCAATGCAGCGATAAGGGATTTGAAGAAAAATATCAGTGCACTGATGGAAATTGCAGGGGACAGCGTGGAAGACCTCCCCGGAGAAATAGCCTACCTTGAACAATTGAGCCGAGAACATCAGCACTTACTGGGGCAAGTCAGTCAGAAAGAGTCCCTAATTCAGAGAATTGATGAAAATCAGAGGCAGATTCGGGAAATCAATGAAGAATTGGACCAAATCCAAAAAGTGATTGATGATTTAAATTACAATGAGGAAGCCCATGAAAGGGTTAAAAATGAATGGAAATTGAAAAATGAAGAATTAATGGAGCTGAGTGGTCAGAAACAGTTGCTGGTCGGACAACTTGATCAACTATCAAACTCCATCCAGGAGATAGAACAGAAACTGGATTCCCTTAAAAAATATGAAAAGGAATTAAAGAATCTTAAAGACTTTTTAAAGCTTTTAAACATCATAAGGGATCTTTACGGTAAAGATGGTGTTCAGAAGGATTTACGGAATATATCCAGGCCACTTATTGAGGAAAAAACAAGGGAGTTATTTGAAAGATTCAACTTTGAATACTCTGATGTGAGGTTGGATGAGGATTACGACGTGACCATCTACGGCCCCAGCGGTGAAAGCAGCCTAGACATGATCAGTGGCGGGGAAAAAATAGCAGTTGCCCTTGCCCTGAGATTAGGGATAACCCAGGTGCTCTCAGGAGGCAATTTAGAGATGATAATGCTGGATGAACCCACCATTCACCTTGATGCCTACAGAAGACAGGAACTAATTGATCTACTCAAGAAGATGTCCATTATACCCCAGATGATCATCGTTACCCATGACGTAGACCTGGAGGATGCTGCGGATAACATTATGAAGATCGAAAAGGAAGATGGTGTTTCATTTCTGGTGGAATCTTAAAATAATTACAGATCACCATTTGAATTTAAATTGTTGAATTTAAAGAATGGAAAAAAGGAGTATAAGGGAAATTAAATCTCTCCTGAAACTCCTTAAATTATGCTTATTTCCCGAAACTATGCCTTTTCAGCTGAAACTTTCTCAGCTGAATATATGTCAACACCCATTTCTTCGGCCAAAATATCTGCAGCAGCCCCACAAAATGCTTTAAAATGGTCGGTTTGCATGTGGGTGTCCAATACTTCTTTGTTTTCCCATTGTTCAATCATTACCAGTGCATCCTCATTTTCAATACTGGCATATAGATTGTAGCTGATGCATCCTGGTTCTAAACGGGTGGCTTTAATCAGATCCTGGGATTTGGAAATGAGTTCATCTCGTTTACCTGGTTTAGCGGTTATAGTAGCTGTTACTATGATCATTAGGTCATTCCTCCTTTAATTTATTTCATGATTCATCTTTAAACTTATTTTATGATTGCAACCATCTTTCTATGATTCCATTCATCTTGTTCTATTCAATCCAATTCATGACAATTTGAACTCTTTTGATAAATCAAACCACTGAGAAACCACCATCAACAAAGATGGTTTGTCCGGTTACATATGAGGATGCTTCTGATGAAAGGAACAGGATTGGTCCGTTTAATTCTCCTTTTTGAGCTGGACGGTTGAGTGGTACAATCCTGCTGTAGGCTTCCAGGAAATCATCAGATTTGAATAAGGTATCTGCTGTCATTTCAGATTCAAATAAACCTGGTCCAACCGCATTGATGGTAATTCCATATTTACCATAGGAACAGGCCATACCCATAGTCAGACCACGAACAGCTGCTTTTGATGCATTGTAAACGTGACGTATGAAGACATCATTCTTATCACCGGCCACAGAATTGATGGAACTGGTATTCACAATTTTTCCATAGTTATTTTCAATCATGTGTGGGATGACGTGTTTTGAGACCAGATAGATTCCTTTAACATTTACATCCATTCCCTTATCCCAGTCTTCAACGCACAAATCACATACACCCCCACGGATTGCCACACCAGCATTGTTCAGGAGAATATCAATTTTTCCAAAATAGTTGATGACTTCTTCAATTGCATTTTCAACACTTTCTTCATTGGCTACATCACACTGAACTGCAAGGGCTTTTCGTCCGGTAGATTCAATTTCTTTTGCCAGTGCTTCTAATCTGTCTTTTCTTCTGGCTAGAAGAGCAACATCAGCACCATTTTGTGCATATGCCATTGCTGCATCTGCTCCAAGACCACCGGAAGCACCGGTTACAACTGCCACTTTCCCCTCTAAATCAAAACAATTTTCCATTCAATCCCTCCACATGTGTTTTTAGGTTAAATTTTATTCTCTATAGACATCTAACTCGGGGTGGTTTCCTCGAGTTGATATTATAATCGCAACATCCCACATATAAACATAGCGATTACTCTGTTTGTAATGATTAATAATCCATATTTATAGTGATTGTTCTCTTTGTAATTCCGAAAAAAATGGTGAATTTTAACTATTTAAGAAAATAAAAGATAAATATCATATTTATTAGAATAAATTAGCACATTTACAGTTAAAATTGAGATATAAATATATTTGAACAGCTTAATTTAATTAATCCCACTTAAGAACCAAATTATCATATTTTTAACATCATTTAGACTTAATATAGGTTTAATAATGATTAAAAACTCTAATTCATTTAAGATTTATATGATAAAAGTTTATTAATCGTTTTCCTCATAGAATTACAATACACAATTTGGAACTGATTTCCTAATCCGGGGTTTTCATTACATCCATAGTGTCCCAGAATACTTTTAAGATTATATATGGTTTTAAGATTAGATACACTCTAAAAAAATTAAAGAAGATGACAAATCATGGAAACAAAATCTAGAATTCTGGAAACAGCTTTCAAGCTTTTTCTAAAAAAAGGATTTGCTGGTGTTTCATTAAATGAAGTTATAAAAGCATCAGATATTACTACTGGTGGTTTTTACTATCACTTTGACAGTAAAGAGGCTTTGATGGTCGCAGTGATTCAAAAATACATTTTTAACTATTTTAATTCAACTATAGAACAGATTAGACATTTTGAAGGCACACCAAAAGAAAAATTAAAAAGTGCAGCACTATCCATGATAGGAGAGGATCAGACCACCCAGCTGGTGGAAAGCACAACAAAAATAGATTACAGAGTCTTGAATCTGTTGTTACTTGAAGGTGTCCAGAAATATGATATAATAAGTGAACATTACACTGAATTTTATTATAACCTGTTTAAATTCAACAAAGATGTGATTGAAGATGGTATATCCCATGGAATAATTAGAACAGATGTGGATCTTAATGAACTAGCCATGATGACTCAAACTGTTCTGGTTGGAACAATTGTAATGTGGGTGATAATGCCAACTCTGCCCCTTGAAAAAACATTACGAACCAACATAGACCAATTATGGGATTATATGAAAAAATAAACCCAAATATTCTTTTTTACGTTTTAAAACTCTTTTTTGGAGTAGTGATTATTGTTATAATTTTCCAATCTTTAGATTTCCAATCTTTAGAGACAAATTTTTAAAGAAATCACATCGTGATTAATCATTACAAACAGAACAATCGCTATGTTTATATAAAAGAACTTCCACCTTACAAAAATAGATACCAAACATGGTAGATAGATGGATAAAAAGGAGTGTTAAAATGAAAATAGCAATAATAGGTGGAACTGGTGGACAGGGACTTGGAATTGCAATACGATTTGTACAAGCAGGAGAAGAGGTTATAATCGGATCAAGAACCATAGAAAAAGCCCAAACAGCAGTAGACAAAGTTAAAGATCTTTTAGACAATGTAGAGAATCTTAAAGCTGCCGAAAACGTTGATGCTGCAGCAGAAGCTGAAATTTTGGTTTTAACTGTACCATTAGCAGCTCAAAAATCAACTTTACTCTCAATTAAAGAAGAAGCAAAGGGTAAAATATTATTAGACGCAACTGGACCTTTAGAATCAGCAATAGGAGGATCACCCACCCGATGCATATACCTACCGGAAGGAGCAGCATCAGAAAGAGCACAGAAGACCCTACCAGAAACCAATATTATCTGTGCATTCAACAACATCAGCAGTGGAGCCCTGATGAATTTCAACGAACCCATAGACTGTGATTGCCTCATATCCGGCGATAACCCAGAATCTAAAGCGACAGCTGCTAAATTAATTGAACAAATACCCGGAGTACAGGTTGTAGACTGTGGACCCCTGGAAAGAGCCCAGATCATAGAAAAAATCACTCCACTGCTCATAGGTTTGAACATTCAAAAAACCTGTAAAGATGCAGGAATACGAATAACTGGCATAAACCCCGAGTGCAAACTGTGATAATTAATTTATTTATTAATTTTTTTAATGATTGAAAGACATTCCAATATTAATTTTTTAAGTACCTAATTACCATTTTTGATAATTTAGTGGGGTTAAAAAAAAGTGGTATTATAAAAAAATATTTGTTTTAAATTTTAATAAAATATGTTTAATTTTATAAAAAATTTAGTGTCCATCCTTTTCTTCCTGGTAATCACTTTCTCCCCTGTACCAGGATATGAATACTCCCACAAAACAGAGGATAGTGAAAACCACAAAACAGATGTGTATACTTCCCAGAAGTGCAGGGTATTGTTCCGGTGTGATCTGCACCCTTCCCAGTAAAAGAGCAAAGACCAGGGTGGCAATCCCAATACTCATGGTCTGGCCTATTAGTCTCATGGTGCTCACTGTGGCTGAGGCCACTCCATAGAATTTTCTTTCCACTGAACCCATTATTACATTGGTGTTTGGTGATGAGAAGAGTCCGAATCCCAGTCCCAGTACTGCCAGCCCTATGATGATATTAATCAGGGATGTATCAGAACCAATGAAAGTGAATGTGAATAGACCTAAGGCAACCACTGCCATCCCGGTGGTAGCAATGAGACGGGCGTCGATCCGGTCTGACATTCGACCTGCCAGAGGTGCGGTTATGGCCATTAGTATAGGTTGAGCCACCAGTATTAATCCAGCAGTCTGGGGTTCAAATCCCCTAATGTACTGAAGATAGTAACTCAAAAGCAGAGTTACCGCGAATGTGGCACTGTAATTGATAAGTGCTGCTATTGAGGAAAATGTGAAGGATGTATTTTTAAACAATCTGACATTAAACACCGGGCTTTTGCTCCTGAGTTCCCATCTGAGGAATGCGAAAAATCCTGCAATTCCCATAATTAACATGATCCAACCGTCAAGTTGTGGGAGATTTGAGAACCCGTACATGACTAAAAACAGCATTATACTGTAGAGTATTGAACCCACCCAGTCAAATTTCTCTCCCCGGGAGGCAGCCCATTCATCTTTGAGTTTCCAGAATACTATGGCCACCACCATGATACCAAATGGTATCATTAATAAAAATAAACTCCTCCAACCCAGGTACTGGGTCATGAGACCACCAATTACCGGGCCCAGGGATAATCCAACATAAACTGCAGCTACATTTATACCAATAGCCTTTCCCCTGTTTTTAGGGTGAAAAACTGAAGTTATTATGGCCAAGCCGGTAACGAAGATCATGGCTGACCCAATTCCCTGGAGCACCCGGAATGCTATTAAAACAATTGAAGAGGGGGCTAAGGCGCAGAAAAGAGATGCCACCGTGAATATGATGATTCCATAGGTGAATATCTTCTTCATTCCATGTATATCCGCCACTCTTCCCAATGGAACTGCAAAAATAGCAGCTGCTAAGAGAAATCCATTGGTAACCCAGTTTAAGAGGATTGCATCTGCCCCAAAATCAATTCCAATGGTGGGTAGAGCAATGTTAATTGAGGTTCCCATGAATGGTGTGAAAAAGGAAGCTATGGATGCTACTAAAAGTGCAGCTATTTTAACATCATTATTAACCTTAAAAGAATTATCAGTAGGTTTCATTTATTCACCAAGCCCATTAAAATTTTTATAAGTAATAATAAAGTGGAATTAACAACTATTTCGGTTATTGATTATCCTTAATGTTCGGTTATAATAATTATCCTTAATATTCCAGTTATAATGCCTTAAATTAGTTACTGGATAAATTGATAACAAAAAAACCTGAAAATAAAAAAATAAAAAATGAGGGTGTGGGCCAGAAATGGCCTCAGACAATGTTGTGTTTCTGTAAGAGAAGTAGTTCCTCTGTGGAAACTTTTTTACCCTCTAAGAACTTACGGTAGATTTCTTCGGCTTTCTCCTTTTCCTCGGAGTTTTTCTTACGCACGACTTCATCTTCAGCGCTTCGTTCTTTAGCTTTAACTCTGTCCATGCCTTTATTGGCTTTCCTAATTTTACCAAAGGTGGCTTTAACCTCTTCATGGACTTTGTTTGCTTTTTCTCGGGTTTCTATGAACTTCTGATGGGCTGCATCTGCCTGGCTGCGGATTTCATCGATGTTGCGGAAGTATTCCAGCATTTTTTCGTGAGTTTCCTGTGCCTTGTCAGATAACTCCACCACTTTTGCATGGTGGGTTTCAGAAACTTCTTTGAACTTTAAAGCTTCACTGCGACTTTCTTCATCTTCTTGCATACCCTGAAGCTTTTTACGGAGATCAGTAACCTTTTTAACCAGTTCATTTTCTTTTCGGATGTCTAAAACTCTGGTTTCAATGGTTTTTTCCAGACGTTTTATTTCATCTTCAATCTGAACGGCTTCCCTTCTTCCGGAGGTCCATTCCATTTTTTTGTAGGACTGATGGGCTTCATCTCTGAGTTTTTTATACTTCTTAACTTCCTGGTTAATCTGGTCCCTTTCATCCCTGTATTTCAGGGCATTGTCCAGGTTTCCTCTTATCTGGGAGTTAAGTTCATCCCGTTCCTGACGGAATACTTTAGCCTCATCATTTAGCTTGTCTCTTTGGGTTGTGAGTTCTTTAAGGGTCTTTTCAAGATCCTTTTTCTTAGATAAAAGTTCGGGGAAGCTTTCTTTAGGTTCATCTTCAGCCTTTTTAGAAGCTTTTTTATCAGAATTTTCATCAAATATTTCCAGTAATTCTCTTAGGTCCTTATTTTCGACGATTACATCTGCTATTTCTTTTAAAACAGGTTTAGCGTTGAATGCTATTCCTAGACCTGCTTCTTCAAGCATGGAAACATCGTTGGCACCATCGCCAACTGCAGCACATTCTTCAGCTGAGATTTTTTCTAGTTTCATCAGTTCCTGTAGAACTTCTTTTTTAGAACCATCTATCAGCGGACCGGTTACTTCACCAGTTAGAACACCATCTTCTTCCTGGAGCGAGTTGGAATACACGTAGTCCAGGTCCAGTTCGTCTTTCATGCGTTGAGCAATACAATCAAAACTGCCAGTTATGGTTGCTATTTTGTAACCCCTCTTTTTGAGCTCTTTAACACTGTCTTTTGCCCCTTCCATAAGGGGAATTTCCAGCATTACCTTGTTGATATCTTCAACTGATGCTCCTTTCAAGAGTAATACTCTTTCTTTCAGGGCTGTTCCAAAATCTATTTTTCCTTCCATGGCCTGACTAGTTATTTTGGAAATTTCTTCGTCTACTCCAGTCACTTTAGCCATTTCGTCTATGACTTCACCGTCTATAAGGACGTTATCAAGATCAAATGCGATAAGTTTAATCAAAAGATCACCAAATATTTACGTAAAAAGATAGAATTATAATAAATCTAATTCAGATAATCTTTCCTTCGTTTTTTCTACACCAAGTTGTGCGTCTGAGATAGTTTTTGCACCGGTACATACTACTTTTCCAGATCCAAATAGTAAAAGTACTACTTTAGGATCACCAAGTCGGTAAACCAAGCCAGGGAATTGTTCTGGCTCGTATTCAGTATTTTCCAGGTCAAGAGCCACTGCCTCCAGGTTGAGTGTTTTATCAAGGTTGGCAGAAGCAACTATGTTTTGAACTTTAATTTCAAATTCATGGGGTATATCAGGGTCAAGGGTGCGCATCTTGTCTACTGCTATGTGTATAGCCTTTTTAGAGTTCTCTATGGACTTAGCTCCGGTGCACACCAGTTTACCGGATCCGAAAATAAGAGCCGCAGTTTTGGGTTCTTTAAGCTTGTAGACTAATCCTGGGAATTGTTCCAGATTATATTCTACACCTTCCAGCGCTGGTGCGACTTGAGGAAGGTCTACGGACTTTCCGAGCGTTGCGGAAGCCACTATGTTCTCCACTTTGATTTCAACTTTTGTCATCTAACATCCTCCCATGGCTACTTGTAACCATGTGCTATTTTATTCTTTTATAAAAGGCTTTATATAAATTATATAAATGACCGTGAATTGGACATAAAAATAGTTAGTTTTATACTGCCAATTTTTTTATAAAAAGATTCATTATCTCACTTTTACCTAGATATGTTCATGACTATATATATTAGTTTCCTGATTATGGGTTTTTTTGAAACTATATTATAATAGTATTAATATTTCATGCACAACAGTGCCCCATCTGTGATGAAGAATTAATCAGGATTAAAATTAAATGAATATTTTGTCCATATCATGTGTAACTATATATTCACATTAATAAACCTTTGTTCACACTAAACTATTAAATAATATACAAATATAATACCATCAAGACCAATTGATCTTATGTTATATTAATCTTACTGGGGTGAGGGGCAATGTTCGGTCCCAAATTTTACCAACAACAACTCGATGAACTCGGAATTGACGGAATGGAAATAAATGTTTCAACCATCAAAGAAGCCATGCAAACCCTTAATGAACTGGAAGAGTATGAAGATATCTTGAAAAAGATGAGGCACAACATCAGGGTGGATATAAGGAACATCAGAAAAGAATATTTGTTGATTTTAAAGGAATTAAATCCCTCACCAGAAGATAAACAAAAAGAAAGTGCTAGAAAAGTTCAAAAAAGAATAAAAAAGAAGAAGAGTGTCTTAAAAAAGAGGGATGCTAAAATAAAATCTTATGAAATTATGGAGAACATGGTGGATAATTATTTAACCCAGATAGATGATGCCCGCATCTATATACGAAATTCAATTGAAACACGTGTGGGGTAGAAATAGAATCGAGTTGTTAACCCAAAAACATAATACATTTTTTTAAAATCAGCTAACTTTATAATCATCACTAAAAATTCAGGAGTTAAACATGATCGAAGTGGAAGTTAAAGCCCACGCACCTCAAGATAAGGGTGCATTGGAAGAAAAACTGGTCGAAATTGGTGCCAGAAGAGTTGGGGAGGAATTTCAGGAGGACGTTTATTTTAATGCACCCCACAGAGACTTCGCACAGACTGATGAAGCCCTCAGAATAAGAAAAGTCACAGATGAATCTTCAGAAAAAATATTCATAACCTACAAGGGCGCCAAGATGGATGAAGTGAGTAAAACCCGGAAAGAAATTGAAGTGGGAGTGGAAGACTCTCATAAAGTGGCTGATATTTTTCAAAATCTCAGTTTCCGTCCAGTGGCAACCGTGAGAAAGAATAGAACTATTTACTCCCTAAAGGATCTGGTTATAACCCTGGATGAAGTTCAGAAAGTGGGCAGTTTCGTGGAGATTGAAAAAGAAATTGAAGAGGGTAACGACACCCAAGAAGCATTGGATGAGATTTTTGCCACCTATTCAAAGATAGGGATAGAAGATGGTTTTGAAAGAAGATCTTACCTTGAACTAATGGAGATTTAAGTGAAAAATCTAATGGAAGTTCAAAAAAAATAAGATCAATAATCCTATACAATTAAAATCAATAATCTTAATTTCTTAATCATACCTGGATGATCCCCTCTGAATAATCCCCATACCGAGACTTCCATTACTTGAATTTAAGTTTAAATATTTGTTATTATTAAAATGAAATTCACTATCTTGAATCCACCTTAATAAAAAAATAGATGAATTTTCCGTTTGAATTTACCTTAAATATTAAGTTTAATCCCAAAATAACCCTGAAAACCTGTTGTTTTTATTAAGAGCACATATTGAGGTTTAAAAAAGAACTAAATGTTACTCCACCGGCAACCGGAATTTGTTATCCGGTGAAATTTAGGATTAAAACGAAAAGTTCATTTATATTTAAATAATAATGATCCAAGATAGTCTATGGATATTTCTATCCTAGTGATTATCCAATGAAAATCACAGAATTCCAGAAAATCATAGTTATAATAATTATATTCCAGATTTAATTCATTATTGGATGGAATTCAAACATTTATTGTATAATATCTAAAAACAGGTGGTAATGTTTTGAAATATTTCGTAAGTCCTTATAACCAGTCCGTTGATTTAAAATTTCCGGAAAAAATCACTGTTTATGACACTACACTTCGGGATGGTGAACAAACACCAGGTGTCTGTCTCCGGACACCAGAAAAACTTCAGATAGCACGAAAACTTGATGAATTGGGATTACACCAGATTGAAGCAGGTTTCCCCGTAGTTTCCCGTGAAGAAAAACGTTCAGTGAAGGCTATTGCAGATGAAAATTTAGATGCTCAGATATTAGCACTCTCCCGTACCAAGAAAGAAGATATAGACACAGCCATTGATTGTGATGTAGATGGAATAATCACTTTCCTGGGTACATCTGCTCTTCATCTTAAACATAAGCTTAACGTAACCCCGGAAGATGCTTTGAACATCTGCATGAACTCAATTGAACACGCCAAAGATCACGGTCTTTTTGTGGCATTCTCAGCAGAAGATGCAACCCGTACTGATCTAGACTTTTTGAAAAATGTTTACAATAAAGCAGAGACTTATGGTGCGGATCGGGTACACATTGCCGATACAGTTGGTGCAATAAGTCCCCAGGGTATGGATTATCTGGTGAGGGAGTTAAGAAAAGAAATTAACATAGAAATAGCCTTACACTGCCATAATGACTTTGGAATGGCTCTGTCAAATTGTATTTCAGGTTTACTGGCAGGTGCCACTGCAGTTTCCACTACAGTTAATGGGATAGGTGAAAGAGCAGGCAACACCTCCCTTGAGGAACTGGTCATGACCTTACTCCTTATTTACGGAGTGGATCTGGATTATAACATTGGTGTGTTCTATGAACTTTCCCAGATGGTAGAAAAACTTACCAATATGAAAGTTCCTGATAACAAGCCCATTGTGGGTAAAAACGTGTTTCGACACGAATCAGGCATACACGTGGACGCAGTGATTGAAGAACCTTTAACCTATGAACCATTCCTCCCTGAACTTATCGGCCATCAAAGACGGATTGTGCTTGGTAAACACTCCGGTTGCAGAGCAGTGAAGGCCAAACTGGATGAATGCGGGATTGCTGTTACCAAAGATGAGTTGTGTAAAATCGTTGGCATGGTAAAGGAAAAACGAGAAGAAGGGAAATACATCAACGATAACGTTTTCAACGATATCGTACGTTCAGTTCGAGGCCCATTTGAGTTTTAAGCACATCCCATTGATTTAGCTGGATAACCTATTAGATTACTTAGGTAACTGGAATAATTTAATGAATCAATCTAAAAATAAAAAAGTAAACAATAATCATATTTTACTATTGTTAATGGTGTTTTATTTATGAATATCACTGAAAAGATACTGGCCAATGCTTCTGGAGCAAAAGAAGTCCAGCCCGGAGAGATCATTGAAGCAGAAGTAGATCTGGCCATGACCCATGACGGAACATCACCCCCCACCATCAACACCTTCAATAAAATAGCTGACAAGGTGTGGGATCCTGATAAAATTGTCTTAGTCTATGACCATAATTTACCGGCAAATAACATTGGTTCTGCTGAATTCCAGAGGATAACCAGAGATTTCGCTAGGAAACAGGGAATCAAAAAATTTTACTCCCATGGAGAAGGAATATGCCATCAGGTCCTTCCTGAAGAGGGCCTCATCAAACCGGGCATGGTAGTGGTGGGTGCTGATTCCCACACCTGCACTTACGGAGCTTTTGGTGCCTTTGCCACTGGTATGGGTGCCACTGATATGGCAGTGGTGTATGCAACAGGAAAAACATGGTTCATGGTTCCGGGAGCATTGAAAATTGAAGTGGATGGAATTTTAACCGAAAACGTTACTGCTAAAGATCTGATTCTTCATATAATTGGTGAAATAGGTTCCTATGGTGCTACTTATAAATCTCTGGAATTTTGTGGAAATACAGTCCAGAATATGGATGTATCCGGAAGAATGACCATGTGTAACATGGCAGTGGAGTCCGGGGCCAAAAATGGGATAATGGAACCCAACCCGGCTATTTTAAAATATTTAAAAGAGCGTAATGTGACTGATTTCCAGATATTCACCTCAGATGAGGATTCTGTTTATGAAAAATCCCATTATTTCCAGGTGGATGACCTGGAACCCCAGGTAGCATGCCCCCACAATGTGGATAATGTGCACCCTGTTTCTAAGGTTTCTGGTGAAACCATTGACCAGGCATTCATTGGTTCATGTACCAATGGTCGACTGGAGGATCTGCGCATGGCTGCCCATGTACTGGAAAACGAGAAAGTTCATCCAGATGTTAGACTCATCGTGTCACCTGCCTCTCGCCGAATTTATCAATCGGCAATAGCCGAAGGAATCGTGGAAACATTCCTGGAAGCAGGAGCCATCATCATAAACCCTGGATGTGGACCCTGTTTAGGTGCCCATATGGGTGTTTTAACTGCAGGAGAGGTGTGTATCTCCACCACCAACCGTAACTTCGTTGGTCGTATGGGTGACCCCCTATCTGAGGTTTACCTGGCCAACCCGGCTGTGGTGGCTTACTCTGCCATTCACGGTGAAATAAGAAACCCCAGTGAATAAAAATGGACCCAAAAATCTTTGAAGGAATAAAACAGATTGAAAAAGAGTTAGGAACTCTTTCCAGTGCTGAAAAAATACTTTTAGCTACTGATGGCTCGGTAACCACTATCCTGGACGTGCTCAAAGGACATGTGCACATTAGGACCCTAATTCAAGAATTCCAGAAAGCAGATAAAGAAGCTGCTAGCCTCCTGGATATTGAAGTTGGTGACACTATCAACTACCGGGTAGTGGTTATTGAAGGTCAAACTCCCCTGATATATGCTATTTCCATGATCCCCGTGGAACGATTAGACAATGATTTTAAGGAAGACCTCATCAGGGCAGATATTCCCATAGGCCGCATTCTACGCAAACACAACATTGAATCCCGTAGGGAGATAAAATCAGTTTCACTGGAAAAACCAGATCCAGAAATGGTTGAAATCTTCAAAACTGATACCCCCATGCTGAAGAGGACCTATAATATAATCCATAAGGACCAGGTGCTGGTTTGGCTCATGGAAACATTCCCTCACAGTTTATTTAAAGATTAAATTCATTTATTAAACTATAAATCATCCATTAACAGGTTACAAGCCAATTGAACTAAAAAAAATACATAATCCAACAAATAATACAAATTAATAGTACATTTTAATGATTCAAATATTGTTAATGATTTATTACGATACGATTTAGGGGTTGAATTTAGTATGGGTGTGAAGTTCAAGGACATAGTATCTCCAGAAGAAATTAAATTTGAGGATCTGGATGGTAAAGTGGTGGCTCTGGATGCAGCCAATGTCATTTACCAGTTTCTTTCCAGTATCCGTCAGATCGACGGTACTCCCCTCAAGGACCAGAATGGAAGAATTACCTCTCATTTTAGTGGAATCTTATACCGCACATCATCCCTGGTGGAAAAGGGAATTAAACCCATCTATGTTTTCGATGGCCAGTCCAGTGCCCTTAAAAAAGAAACACAACAAAAAAGAAGGGAAATAAAGGAAGAATCAGAGCGCAGGTGGAAAGAAGCCTTAGAAGAAGGGCGTTTAGATGATGCCAGGAAATTCGCGGTCAGATCTTCCCGTATGTTCCCTGAAATTGTGGAAGGTTCTAAAAAACTGATTAAACTCATGGGAATTCCATATATCCAGGCTAAGGGGGAAGGGGAAGCCCAGGCATCTTACATGGTTGCACAAGGGGACGCATGGTGTGTTGCCTCCCAGGATTATGATTGCATGTTATTCGGAGCACCGCGCATGGTTAAAAACCTGACCATCAGTGGAACTCAGAAAACCCCCGAAATCATTGAACTGAACAAGATCCTGGAAAACTTGAGCATAACCCGTGAACAACTGGTGGATCTTGCCATTATGGTGGGCACGGATTTCAACCAGGGAATCAAGGGAATTGGAGCTAAAAAGGGTTTGAAACTCATTAAAGAACATGGTGACATCTATCATATCCTGGAAAAGCTGGATATTGAACTTGATGTGGATCCCCGTACCCTGCGTGAAATGTTCCTTAACCATGATGTGGATTCAGACTATGATCTGAAATGGCAAAAAGCTGACGAAGAAGGTATTGTGAATTTCCTCTGTGGAGAACATGATTTTTCTCAAAACAGAGTTTTAAGTGCTGTGGATAAGCTCAAAAAATTGCAAACCACCCAGAGCAGCCTGGAACAGTGGTTTTAAATCAGCACTGACAATCAAACATCTAAAATGGCGGATAATCCCCAAAAAACTCCCGAGCATACTTGCGAGCAGTCTCTACCTGAGATGGATAACTTTTTTCCATCCTTTTTTCCACTTCATCCCTATTATTTGAGACAGCAAATATTCTTAAAACATTCAGGTAAACATCCAGAGAATCCCGCGAAGGATTGCATGGCATTTCCAGTGTGATACAAACATCATTTCTGGTAAAATAAGTGGTTCTAATATTCGGAGATGCTGATCCCAGGAGTACTCCTTTACCCAGTTCTATAAGTGGCGGAACTTTCTCTTTGATCCATCTCATCGGAGAAGTCAATCTATTGTAGCTTTTTTCTTTATAACAGTGCGCTTCCACGTAGATTTGGGGTTTATAATAGTTTATTAAGTACAGAACTTCTTTACCCACCTTGGATTCATAGTAAAGAGGATCAAGGGTGCTCCGGTAGAGGCTCACATCACAGTTGTGGATCACCAGTTTTCCTTCATCCACATCCTCATCCTTAATCTCCTGAAGGGCTTTAATAGTGCTCAAACCTTCCCTTCCATGAACTCCACCTATAAAAAGCCGGTTTATTCCATTTCCTTTATCTATGATTTTAAAGTAAGCCAAAACCATCACCTGATTAAAGTTCATTTACCAAGGTTTTACCTGAAATTTAGAATTTGATTAAAATAGATTTGGTTAAAAATAATTATACTATGTTCCTGGTTTTTTTTGTTTATGGTCTTTTATTACATTTGAATGAATTGTATTCATTAAAAATAAGGAATGCTCCTTCTAATTGTTTGATCTGTTTAGGATTTACTTTAAAATTTCCTTTTTCTATCACATCAACTATCAATTCATTCAGGTCATTGAAATCCTTTAAATCTGTTTCCGGTGCTCTTTGTTTAATTTCCTGAAATGCCAGGTGAAAGTTCAGGGAATAATCCTTAAAATAATTATCCAAACGTTCCACCTGCTCAGGGTAAATTTTCTTTAATTTTTCCATTATCTCCAGACGGTTACTGGATCCAGCAAGTATTTCCATGAATGAAATGCATGTCTGCAGTGATTTTGAGGAAGGATCACAGGGGACCTCCAGAGTAAAAGGAAAATCATTAAGATCAAAAAAATTAGAACGTGCAAATGGAGATATAGAACCAATTAATACTCCATTTTCAAGTTCCACCAGGCCGGGCACTCCGAAAACTTCTTTGCGATCTTCTCGGGTGAGTTTAGGATAATTATCAGGACGATAGCAGTGTATTTCCAAGTATATGCTTGGCTGGTTTTTCATTACAAGGTCAATGAGTCTGCTACCGGCAAGTGAAAGGTAGTAAAGGGGATTTAGGGTACTCAGGTAAGGGCTGGGGGGCATGTTACATAATTCCAAGTATCCTTCAGTGACTTGGATATCATTAGCTGCCTCAATGATGCGTATGGTGGTTAAACTTTCCTTACCATGTATTCCTCCCACAAATAGGCGTGAAGTCCCTTTATTCACACCTATTCTTTTGAAAAAATCCATCACCATTTTTAGTCCCTTAATACAGCCCATTGAACTTTTATAGTTTGCAACTCAACTCATCGGGCCAATTAAACCAATTATGGATTTAATAGGTTAATAAAACTTATTGAACTTTTTTAGGTTTTTTAGGTTCCCTGTTCCCATCCATCCAGGTATTCAACCTGTTCTTCTGTCAGGTCATCAATTTCAATACCCATAGCTTCTAATTTGAGTCGTGCCACGCGCATATCTGCCTCATCAGGTGTTTTATGTACTCCTACTTCCATAGAAGTGTTTACAAGCTGTTCTGCAGATAATGCCTGCATTGCAAAGCTCAGGTCCATGATCTCGGCAGGGTGTCCCTGTCCTCTTTCACCAGCCAGGTTAACCAGCCTTCCTTCTGCAAGGAGGTATATTCTGCGACCATCTTCCATTACAAATTCATCAATGTCTGCTTTCATTTTTCCCTGTTTTACAGCCATCTGGTCCAGGTCTTCCCGGTTTATTTCCACGTTGAAGTGACCGGAGTTGGCCATTATGCAACCATCCTTCATTACCTTAAAGTCATCTCCAGAAACAACATCTAGGTTTCCAGTGGCAGTGACCAGTATGTCCGCGTGTTTAACTGCTTCGCGAACTGTCATAACCCTGTAACCATCCATCCGTGCTTCTAATGCTCGTATTGGATCAACTTCGGTTACAATTACGTTAGCTCCAAGTCCATCGGCACGCATGGCTATTCCACGACCGCACCATCCGTATCCACATACAACCACGTTTTTTCCAGCTATCAGGACGTTAGTGGAACCCATAATGGAGTCGAAGGTTGATTGTCCGGTTCCGTAACGGTTGTCGAAGAGGTATTTGGTGTAGGCATCGTTAACCGCTATCACCGGGAATTCAAGTGCTCCATCCGCGTGCATGGATTTCAATCGGTGAATTCCAGTGGTGGTCTCTTCACAGGCCCCTTTGATCTTATCCAGGACATCCCTCCTTTGGCGGTGGATCATGAATATCATGTCAGCTCCATCATCAATGATGATGTCTGGTTTGTGATCTAGTACCATGTTGATGGTCTGGTAATATTCTTCGTTGGTTTGTTCTCTCCAGCCATACATGTTAAGGCCCAGACTGGCACCCGCTGCTGTGGCATCATCCTGAGTTGAAAGCGGATTGCAGCCTGTCATTGCCACTTCCGCCCCACCTGCCTGCAGTGTTAAACCCAGGTTGATGGTTTTAGGTTCCAGGTGCAGGCAGGAGCCTATGGTGATCCCCTCAAATGGTTTTTCTTTTTCGAAACGTTTTTTAATGGTTTCCAGAACTGGCATGTGTCTTTGAACCCATTCAATCTTCTTTATACCCTGAGGAGCTAATTCCATATCTTTTACTTTATAAGGCATTGTTATCACCGTTACATCCATGTCAAATCAATACTAAAATAATATCAAGTTATAAATGTTAATTCTCTGTTCTAATATAATAAAGTCTCCCTGTTCCCTGATAATATTTATCGTTTTTACATTTTATTGTAGACCAGTGCAATTGGAGATAAGTAATTCGTGTGAAGAGTGTGGATAACAAAGGCGAAAATAAGATTGAGCACAATTTGTTAGGTTAAATAAAGTATGGTAAAATAGATTATGGTAAAATAGGTTAAAATTCATGAATAGATACAAAATAAAAAAAAGGAGAAGATTCCATTAGATTTATATAGAATCTCCTCCAGTTAGGGGGTTTTAAGGTCTTAAGGTTTTACAAGTTGCAATTATGATATTTTTTTGGAGTTGGAGTCGTACTGGGTTTTAGTGATACTGGACCATGTCCACGTTTTCCTCAGTTTTGACCTTTTTCATGGCTTTTTTGAAGTATTTCATCTTCACCTGTTCTGCTTTGAGGTCATCCCTAAGGGTTAACATTACCGCTTCCCTGCATACTGCTTCAATATCAGCACCCACGTATTTTTCAGTGCTCTTGGCCAGGTACTCCAGGTCCACGTCATCGGCCAGTGGCATGTTTTTGGTGTGTACCTTGAATATTGCCAGTCTGGCTTCTTCATCAGGGTCATTCACCTTCACGTGTCTGTCAAATCTGCCAGGTCTTAAGAGTGCGGGATCCATGATGTCCACCCTGTTGGTGGCGGCGATTACGGCCACATCCTGCAGTTCTTCCAATCCATCGATTTCGGTGAGTAACTGGTTCACCACTCTCTGGGTTACTCCACTGTCAGAGCTTGCGCCGGATCTGGCTGAAGCTATGCTGTCTATTTCATCGAAGAATATCACTGTGGGTGCGGTCTGCCTCGCCTTGCGGAAAACTTCCCTTACACCTTTTTCTGATTCACCCACCCATTTAGAGAGTAATTCAGGGCCTTTAACTGCTATGAAGTTGGCTTTACTTTCATTGGCTACTGCCTTGGCCAGTAATGTTTTACCAGTACCCGGTGGTCCATATATCAACACCCCACGGGGCGGTGTGACTCCAAACTTGTCGAAGCTTTCGGGATATTTTAAAGGCCATTCTACCGCTTCTCTGAGTTCCTGTTTGGCGTCTTCCAGGCCACCAATATCTTCCCATTTGACATCAGGCACCTGTACCAGAACTTCACGGAGGGCAGAGGGTTGAACCTCTTTTAAGGCCTCTTTGAAGTCTGATTTCTTGATAATCATCTTTTTAAGGGTTTCTTTGGGTATTTCCTCATCGGCCTTGATATCCGGGAGCACCCTGCGCAGGACTCTCATTGCTGCTTCTTTACAGAGCATTTCCAGGTCTGCACCTACAAATCCATGGGTGGTGTCTGCAATTTCATCAAGATCAACCTTGTCATCTAAGGGCATTCCCCTGGTGTGTATCTGTAGGACTTCCTGGCGTCCATCCTTATCAGGTACACCAATTTCTATTTCCCGGTCAAATCTTCCACCACGGCGCAGGGCAGAGTCCAGTGCATCTGGTCGGTTGGTGGCACCGATAACTACTACCTGACCTCTGGTTTTAAGACCATCCATTAGTGTCAGTAACTGGGCAACCACACGTCTTTCTGTTTCTCCAGAGACTTCTTCACGTTTAGGTGCTATTGCATCAATTTCATCTATGAATACAATGGAGGGGGCGTTTTCTTCTGCTTCTTCGAAGAATTCCCTTAGTTTTTCTTCGGATCCACCCACGTATTTACTCATGATCTCGGGTCCCTGTATGGCAATGAAGTGGGCGTCACTTTCATTGGCCACAGCTTTAGCCAGTAATGTTTTACCAGTACCCGGTGGTCCGTGCATCAGGACTCCTTTTGGTGGGGATATTCCCAGTCTTTCAAAGAGTTCTGGACGTTTCAGGGGTATTTCAATCATTTCCCTGACTTTTTTCACTTCCTCTTTTAGGCCGCCTATGTCTTCGTAGGTGACATCAACCAGGGTTTTCACTCCTTCCAGTTTGGATACATCAACTGGATCGGTTTGAACTTCCACATCACTCATTTCGGTTATTTTAACTGCTCCAGCGGGTTTAGTGGAGACCACTGCCAGTTTCAGTTCTCCCATGGGGCTGACATCGGTCATGGCATCCCGGAAGAACTCGTCAAATAGGCTTCCTCGCATGGCGGTTTGCTGCTGTTGCCTGATTCCAGTTACGATGATGTCTCCTTTGGATAGTACTCTCCCCTGGAATGCTCCTTTAACATCTCCCCTGATCATGATTTTTTGATCCACTGGGGCCAGCACCACTTTTTGTGCTTCTTTAACCTGGGCTTTTCGTACGGTTACTTCTTCTCCCAGGGATGTTCCTGCATTTTTTCGGATATATCCATCGATCCGTATGATTCCCAGTCCTATATCTGATTGGGATGAAGCCACAGTGGTGGCGGTGAGCTTTCGACCTTCGATTTCAATCATATCTCCATCCAGAAGATCGAGCTTGCCCATGCAAGCTGGGTCTATCCTGGCTATGGATCTACCAACATCGGCCTGTGAAAATGCTTCTGCTACTTTTAGTTTCATATCTTCGCTTTTCATGATAATTCCCCCTGTAAATTCTTTTATATCTTGAATGAAAATAATTTATCTATTAAAAAATAAATATAAATCATTAGTGTATTTAGTTAACTTATGTTACTTTAACATTGTAGGTTCTACTATATAAAGGTTGTGGTTATTATTTCTTTATGAAGTTCCAACAAAAAAGAGAGAATCGAAAATAATAATAATCATTTAAAAAAAAAACCTTAAAAAAGTTTAAAAACAAATTTAATTCAGTTATTAAAGTGAATTTCAATTTTTAACGGATTATGCCACCAAATCCAGTTAGAAGTTCCTGGACCCTTTCCATGGATTCCAGCGATAACACCTGGTAGGTAAAAGTGATACTTTTTTTGCCCTCTGGAATCTGACCTCCATAATAAACATCCTTAACTTCAGAACTCACCACCCCTTCTATTGATCTGATGACTCTGGAAATTAACTCTGGTTGAGAGGTTTCCGGTAAAACCACAGAAACATCCAGTTTCTTCAAAGGTAGATTACCAGTTTTCCATGATTTTAATTCTTCACCACTTAAAACTTCAATGTTGGAAAGTTTGAGCTTCACAGTTCGGTTATTTTCTTTCAAAATAACAAAATCAGGAGATAATGACTCCAGGATACCTAGATGGACTTTTCCAGAGTACATGTGGCGCAGGCCCACTTCCATTCCCACCGAGTTTTTAAGGTGGGTTACCTCGGCATTCAAAGCAGATATGGCTTTATCTGATCTTCCCAGAGAGGCTTCCAGATCATTTAAATGTTTAGCAGCAGAACTCATTGCTTTTACAAATTCATCCTGATTTTCATCGCTTATCATGGATTTAAGATCTTGAAATGTCTCCAGGAATGTTTGGTGAACTTCAGGAATGTATTTATTCTGAGTTTGAATGGAATAGTAAAGGTAAGGATTTTGAGCCACAATTCGGGCCACCATATCCAGCATCAGATTGTAAATGGGGCTGGCAAATTTGCGAGATTCTTTTATATCCACTCCCATCTTTTCAATGGTGCTGGCTATGGCGATGTAAGCAAAATGGGTTAAACCCTGAACAATACTCATCATTCGGTCGTGCTGTTCTGGTGTTGTCTCTAGAATACGGGCCCTTTCTAATTTTAATAGTTCTAAAACCTTTGGGTACCATTTCCCTTTTTTTTGAGGGGTGAGCACTATTACCTGTCCCTCCAGCGATCTTATCCTGGGACCAAACATGGGATGGGTAGGAAGTACTTCCACACCAGGAGGAGCGTATTTTTGCATGGTTTCTGCGGGTAATTCTTTAACCGATGTCACATCCACCAGCAGTGATCCTTCCTGAAGGTGGGGTGCCACTTCCTTTATGGTCTGAGATGTGAATTCAATGGGAACTGCTATTATTACCACATTTGCATGTGATGCTGCCTGTATGTTGTCTGATGTATATAATACACCCATTTTATTGGCTATATCTTCTCCAACAATGGAATTTCTACCGGTGAGGGTAATCTGACATCCCTTCTCCTGAAGAAAATTAGCTATCCAGTTTCCCAGTCCCCGGGTCCCGCCTATAACCGCTACATGCATAGATTATCTATTATGCAGCGAAGGATATTAAATTTTTCATGTCACTGATGAATTATTTCCACATTAAATTATTTGTAACTCCATGAGTATCCGGTAATCCAAGCAGGATAATCATATAATCTGCAGAAGAACTCCGTAATCCAAGTAGAAGAATCATTCAATGTGCTGAGGATTCCTGGATCTATAGATGAAACACACCATACATTCAAATAACAGCATCAAACTAAATTTTCAGTGTTCCGACCTTCTCTTTACCTACATTTCCTGCCATAGAATCCAGTGTCTCCATAAACTCCATGAGTCTTGGTTTTTGCATCACTTCCAAAAACATTTCCAGCTGAATTTTCTGCTGTATAAATATACCCCTACGTTTAATGGGTCGCCCAAACTCATCTAAAGGATTTATTTCTACCATAATACTCTCCTGATCACCCCGGGTTGGAGCTTTAATCAGGAATACACCATCCAAAGACGTTGGAACCCTTTGCCACGGTTTTACATTATCCAGGGTTTCTTTTATTTTACTTTCCAGTTGACTGTCCATTTTAATCACCAACCCATAATATGTAATACATTTTATATATAAGTTATGATTAAAGGAACAAAACTTATGAGTTAGATAAGAGAAATTAAGGATGTTGGAAAAAGATTAAAAGATAAAACACGGAAAATATAGGGATAAAAACAGCTAAGTTATTTCATTCCTAAAGTTATTTTCCCAAGTTATTTTCATTCCATAGTGAGAATCATTTTTGGATAGTTCCAAATTAATTATAACATCAAAATTAATTCTTAACAATTCATCGAAAAATCTGTATAAAATTCTTAAAATACATCCACTTAGAATACATCAATCCACATAAATTCAAAATAAAGGTATTAAAATGCGTATAGTTCATCAGGACACCAAAAGAGGAATTATAGAGTTATTTCCCGAAACTCTGGATGACCTCTGGCATCTTTCCCACTTAATAGAACCAGGAGACCTGGTCTCATCCCGAACCACCCGCCGTATACAGGACACCACAGGAGAACGCCTGCGAAGTGACAGAGGGATTAAAAAAACATTTTTCATGGGGATAAGAGTGGAAAGCATCAGTTTCCACAAATACACCGGAAAACTGCGGGCAAAGGGAGTTATTGAAAGGGGACCGGAAGACATGGTTTCACTGGGTTCCCACCACACCCTGGATTTGAAGCTCAACAATTCTGTGAAAATACAGAAGGAAAGATGGTCCAGGTGGCATCGTAAACGAATTAAAGAATCTATAGAAGCTTCTAAAATACCAAAAGCTCTGGTAGTGGTAATTGAGGATGATAATGCCGATATGGGCATTTTAAGGCAGTATGGAGTGGAGTATTACGGGCCGATTATTGGGGGAATCTCTGGAAAAAGGAACATCCAGAAAAACCGTCAGAAGGTCATTGATAATTTTTACCAGGAAATTGTCAGCACCATTGAAAAATTTGAGGGCATTGAAGGCATAGTTATTGCCGGACCCGGATTTGGTAAAAATGATTTTTATCAGTTCCTCAGCCAGAAATATCCGGATATCACCCGTATTTCCCGGTTGGAAAGTACCGGTGCCGGAGGACGATCCGGAATTCACGAGGTGCTGCAGAAGGGTATCCTGGAAGAAATGGCCACCGAAGGACGGATTGCCCAGGAAACACGCATGATAGCCCGTGTTCTGGAAGAAATCGGGAAAAGCTCCAACATGGTAACCTACGGGAAAAAGGAGGTTAAAACTGCCGCCGAAGCAGGGGCTGTTGAAGAACTGCTGATAATCGACGAGCTGCTCCGTGAACGGGACATAGAAAAGATCATGGATCTGGTTGAAAACCTGGGAGGTAAAGTAATGGTCATAAGCAGTGAACACGATGGTGGGAAACAGTTGGGTGCCCTGGGCGGAGTTGCTGCTTTATTAAGGTACACGCTGAATTAACAGATTTGAAAATAATAGACTGAAAGAATAGACTGAAACTAATATTTTTCGTTAAATGGCCGCCCTGTTAAATAATTGGTTTTTAATGACACTTTTTAATTTCCTTAATTGAAGCGAGGTTCAATTTGAATGAAAGTCATCAGGGATAAAGATAAGTGTATTCACTGCCGAATGTGTGAAATGGTTCTCTGTCCTGCAGGAAGTGCCTGGAGAAGTTTAAATGAAGATGAGTGTGTTGGCTGTGGAGCCTGTGCCATTGCCTGTCCCGAAACTGCCATTATAGTCCGAAAGGATAATTTAGCCACGGCATCCTCTGAAAAAACAGTACATGTTAATGGTGAAAAAATAAAAACATCTGGCCTCATCAGGGATGCTCTACGTGATGCAGGAGTGATAATCACTGAATTCCCATTCGAACCATCTGAAAGTAATTTAATACCAACCAGTACCATGCCCTGCCTTTCAGGAGGTTGCTGGTCCTGTGCAGTGAAAGTTGATGGTAGATACGCACTTTCCTGTATCACACCATTACATGAAGGTATGAAAATTGAATTACTCGGCCAAATGCCTGCATTACGGGTAGTAAGTGGATTCGGAGCCCATACTGTAGGTGGGGTGGGAACTCCCTATCAGCTTAAAAAAAATGAATACCCTGTAGAAATTAACTGTTTCACCCATGGATGTAATTTACGCTGCCCCCAGTGCCAGAATTATGGCATGGCATTTACTGCCCGAGGACATCTCATGGATGCTGAAGAAACCGCCAGGATACTTCTTGGACTCAGTATACAACACCAAGTTGACAGGATAGCGATATCTGGTGGGGAAAGTACCTTAAATCCCCACTGGCTCCTAGAATTGATTAAATATATCCGTAATGAGGATAACGATATTCACATTCACGTGGACACCAATGGAACAGTACTCACCACCCCCTACATTGACCAATTGGTTAAAGCCGGAATGACAGAATTAGGAGTGGATCTTAAGGGAATTCATACCCGGACTTTCCAGAGAATAACCGGGCTCAATGATACTGAACTGGCAGATAAATACCTTAAAACATCATGGGCTGCTGTTGAATATGCTCTAACAGAATATCATGATAATTTATTCCTGGGAATTGGCATACCCTACAATCAAAACCTTATCTCCCTAGAAGAAGTGGAAGAAATGGGTAGAAAAATAGTGAATTTAAAGGATGATACTCAGGTTTGTGTGCTTGATTATCGAGGTGAATTCAGGAAGAAAGAACTTATATTGCCCTCTTATTTAGAGATGATGCAAGTAAAAAAGATTTTAAATGATACTGGACTTAAAACTGTCATTGCCCAAACTTCTGAAGGACATATAGGTCCCTGAAGCAGAACTTACCAAACTAATGGCAAATTTAAGTATTCAGGTTTTTAAAGTAAACTTCTGATATATCAATGGAATACCAGACTGACCTACATATTTATCGTAAATATTTTATTATAAGTGATGTTAAATGATTATCATGGATTTAATTTGGCTAATTGCGATTTTCATTCTCTCGGGGATTTTAACCTCCTTATTCAAGAGTATATTCACCCGTCTGGGAGGAAACCTTTACACACCAATAAGGGGCGGAACCCCCCGTGCAGTGGGAATTGCTCCATTTATAGTTCTTTTATTATTTTTTCCACCGCCAGGGAACTATTTAATAGCTTTAATTGGAATATTCGCTTTTTTAGATGATATAATTGGTAGAAAAAAGATTAAAGGAATGCCTTTTGAGTTTGGTCAACTTTCAAGAGGTATAGGTATGCTTCTGGTTATGGTAATTGGATATGCCTATTTTGGACCAGCATCCATCCTGATTGCACTGATGATCCAGCCCATGAACATCGCGGACATGCAACCGGGTACCAGCGCATCAACGGTGATCATAATGGGTCTTCTAATGGCCATCCTTCTCTATCTCACCACTGGTAATCCATACTCGCCAGCCCTGATTCTACTGGCAGTATGCCTGGGTTACGCACCACTGGATTACCAGGGAAAGATAATGATGGGCGAAGTTGGAAATCACTCCTTCGGAGTTGGCCTGGGAGTGACATACACTCTGCTGGCCGGTAACATAGCCAATTTCCATAACTGGGGAAGTGGAGGAGTGTTTATAGTTGTACTGATCCTTCTAATCTTTACCGCACTACTCATAGCCCTCCTGAGACAGAAGAATCTTAAAAATTTCCTGGAAACCAACCTTCAAATCCCCAACCCAGGTTACGGTGACCTGGTGATGGACGTACTGACCGGTGGCGGCCTAGGAGACCTTTTACGAAGAATAATACTTAGAAAGCGCACTATAACTATTAAAAACAGGTTTTTAATCGTTTTGGGCATGAGAAGACTTTTTTATAACCCTCATGCAGTTTAAAAAAAATTAAAAATGAGGAATTCATTTTATTTTCCCCTATTTATTCACACCTTTTGATCATTTCTTTGATCATCCCCTGATTTTTGCACCAACTTCAAACCAGCCATGGACACGATTACTGCCACTGCGAGTATTACCAGTAAAGCTACGAGATCTGTTCCCACATCAGCCAGGGAAAAGCCTTTTATGGTTATGCTTTTCATGGCATCCAGTGCATAGGTAAAGGGTAAACTGTAGGATACAAGCTGGGTGTACTGGTCGAATCGACTAACAGGTATGAATAATCCGCTGAATACCACCTGCAGTATAAGAACCACAGCAAAAAGACCAAATGCCTGGTTTCTGGTTTGGGTGATGGAAGTGAAGAGAACTCCCAGGGATGTTCCCACCAGAGATATCAACAACATTACCAGTACCACACTGGTAAGACTTCCCACTATAGTGGCTCCCATTATAAAGATCAAAAACGCCAGGACAATGGGAATTATAAGGAATCCAAAGATACACAAGCCCAGAATGTAAGCTATTACACCTTTAACCGGTGATACGGCCATCCTACTGAACAGGCCTGTCTTTTTATCCTGGAGAACTCTCACTAAAGCTATGATCAGTGATAGTACCAGTGTGATCAAAACCATGAACCGGTACAGTATGAGATCAGTGAAATCCAATCCAGTTCCGTATAAATCATTTACATTAACTGTTAAAGGCTGGGTGATGTTGGCAGTTTTTGCTGCCACTGCTGTGACAGAAGTTGAAACTGCTTTACTATCCAGTATATTCATGGTCTGGTCAGTTCCCTCCAGAGTCATGTTTAGCTGGGCATTTTTTCTGGTTAAATCCGTGGTGAAATTTTCCGGGAACACCAGGGCTGCGGAAATGGTTTTATCATTAAGATCTCCTGTTATTTGGTCCTGGCTAATGTAGACCACCGAAACATTTTCCTGATTTTTTAGTTCTTCAATTATACTTGATGAGGCACTGAAGTTTCCCAGTCCCTTATCGTAGTTCACCACTCCTATTTTAACCGGATCCTGAGTGCCAACCATGGTTACCATGTACCCCACAATAATCATGATTATAAGTGGTGCAATGATGGCTAATCCAAGAGTTTGCTTGTTTAATCCATTTTTAAAAACATGTTTTATCATTCCAGTGAAACTGTCGTTTTCCATTAATTAATCCCCCAAAATTTTTTAAAATAACGTGGTTCATTACCCAACACCAAAAATGATTTTATTGTTTACCCCTCCGGAGAGTGTAAACTGCCAGAACCATGAACACAATTGCAAACAGTATTAGGGCCAGTAGATCAGGCCATATCATGTCCAGACCCCCTCCTTTGAGCATGACTGCACGGCAAGCATCCACTGCATAGGTGGGAGGAACCAGATAGGAGAATGGTCTTAACCATTCAGGAATAGCCTGTATGGGCCAGAAAACACCTGAAAGCAGGAATGCCGGTAAAATTACAAATGGGAAGAATTGTATTGCCTGTTCTGGACGTTTAGCAAGGCTTGAAAGGAGTATCCCCAGGGCCTGGCAGGTTACGGCCAGAATAGCCACTGCCAAAAATGCCAGGAGCACATTTCCCACTACCATGATGTTGAAAACCAGGATTGCAATTGAAAGGAGTAGTGCAACCTGTATAATTCCAAAGGTACCGAATGTAATGGCGTATCCAGTAACGATCTCACCTTCAGTCACTGGACTGGCCAGTACCCTTTCCAGGGTCCCACTGGATCTTTCCCCTACAAAGGTGATCAGGGTCAGGATGGTGGTTAAAAGGTAAACTACAAAAGCCAGAATTCCTGGGACGAAAAAATCAACAAAATCAGCATCCTGTCCATAAATCGGGTTAGAAGTAATGTTGATGGCTGGTTTGACCCCTTGTTCTGCCATGGTGTCAGAAAGTGCCTGGTTAACTGTTTTCAGGATGGCATTTTTTACATTGGTTATACTGTCATCACCCTGGATCAGGATCTGACCATTATCTGGATAGGATGAATTTGTAGTTTTTAACATGGAGTTTCTGGTGAAATTCTGAGGAAATATTATGACTGCTGATGCCTGGCCATTGGCCACTTTTTCCCGGGCTTCATCAGTACTGTTCATGTTTTCAATGTTCAGCACCTTGGTGTCCAGGTGGGAGATGATCTCATCAGAAAGGTAGGTGGTGTTTCCAAAGCCAGGAGTGTAACCTTGGTCCTGATTAACTATTACAACATTAACCCCTTCCACATCACCACTGAAGGCCACACCAAAGACACACATGGCAAATATCGGTGCTAAAAAGAGCATTGCTAAGCTGCGCTTGTCATTGACCACATCCCGAAAGACGCGACGAGTGACCGCCATGACCCGGTAGAACTTCATGATTTAACCCCCTTAATTGACTTATCCCTACCAGAAAACACCAGGAAGGCATCTTCAAGAGAATCTTTCCCACTTTTTTCCAGAAGATTGGAGGGGGCATCCTCGGCTATTATACGGCCACGTTGCATGAATCCAATGCGGTCACAGTGACGGGCTTCATCCATGTAGTGGGTGGTGATGAGAATGGTAACTCCCCTTTCACGCAACCGGTTGAAATAATTCCAGAATGAAACTCTAAGTTCTGGATCAACTCCCACCGTGGGTTCATCTAAAAAAAGCAGCTCTGGCTGGTGTATAAGGGTACATGCCAGTGAAACCCTGTGTTTCATTCCCCCGGAGAGGTTTTCTACCATTTCATGTTTCCAGTCAGACAGATCCACAAATTTTAACAGTTCATCTTCCCTTTTTTCTATTTCTTCCCTTTTCAGGTTGAAAATCCGGCCATAGAACTTCATATTCTGATCCACGGTAAGTCCCAGATACAAACCAGTTTCCTGGGGCATGTATCCGATCCTGGATACAACCTTTCCATCTGGTATTTCCTCCCCCAGAACCCTGGCCTCTCCACTGGTTGGATTCAGTACGCTGCAGAGCATTTTAATTAACGTGGTCTTTCCCGCACCATTAGGACCTAAAAGACCGTATATCTCACCTTTTTTAACCTGTAAGTTTAAATTATCAACAGCCATAAAATTTCCAAACTTTTTTACCAGTTTAGATGTTGTTATGGCCATTTCACCATGTTGTTTCATGATCGATCCCCACTGCATATTTTTTTCTGGTTTAAGACCTATTTCACACGATTATGATCTTGTAATGAGCAAGCTTTTATAAGTTTTGTCACTAAATGAGTATAAAATGAAACAAATATAGCTGGTGTAGTGATAAAGACAGGTGTAGACATGACTGTAAGCAGAGAAACCCTAGAAGCCCTGGAGAGTTTGGGACTCACTGACTATGAAACCCGCACCTACGTGGCCCTGAATTCCATAATATCTGGAACTGCCACTGAAATAAGCCAGGCCTCCCAGGTTCCCAGATCCCGGATATACAACATTCTTAAAAGTCTGGCAGGTAAAGGTTTCCTGGAGATAAATCGAGGAAAACCACTGACTTTCACGGTAATCCCCCCACATGAGGTTTTTGAAAAAAATAGGAATAATATCAGAAGGAAGTTGGAACGAGCCGAGGCAGAATTGAATGTTATTTACGAAAATCAAATCCCCCAGGTACCAGCCCCTATCTGGATTCTCCACGGTCCAGACAAGATAGTAAATAAAGAAATGGAAATAATTTCCCGGGCTAAAAAATCAATATTCGTTATGGGAGGACTTATGTTCCCGGGGGAACCCGCAAAACTAGGTATGAATCTTCAAAAAACTCTTAAAAAAGGGATCGATACTCGGATCTTAACTGCTCCTACCTGTAATGTGGATGGAGTGGAAGTTCCAGTCATGGAAGTTCTGAAAGAACTACCGACAGAAACCAAGTTTTTCCCGGTTCCCTACATTAAACTGGTGGTCCGGGACCGGCAGGAGATGTTGATTGCCTTCTGTAAACTATCTGGAAAAACTGCCATATCCGAAACTGCCATCTGCATATGGAACCAGTATGAAGAATTCGTGGATACCATAGCTGGAATTTACGATTTCATATGGAGTATGGACTTCTTCAGTCAGGATTTCAATCTAAAAAAGTCTTCAGATAAATTTTCAGATTAGCTTTCGATAGGATTTTAGATTGGAAATATTAAAAAAAATAACTGGGTGGATTTAAGATCACAATTTTATAGATTGACATTCAAAAATTCTTACAGTAGCCATTTCTGGATTCAACCATCTTATAACCAAATCAAATCCTGCATAATATCTATACTTAAAAGGGAATCATCCAATATTGTGAAAATTATAACGTGAATTAGAAGAATGATCGTGAATTACCCAATAATAGGCATGAATTACCCAATATAGTCTTTATTCAATGTGAGAACGTTTTAAAATAAAAAAATAAATGGTTTTTTAAATGAAAGCATTATTCATAGTTACCGGAAGAGGAATAGGCGGAGACGCAGTTACTGGTCTTAACATTGCCCTAGCGCTTGAGAAATATGGTGTTAAATGTGAATTTGCACTGGATCACAGTGCACCGGGATTACTGCTTAAAAAATATGACCTGCCATGGTATAAAATCAGCATCCCCCAGGCAGGAGGTCATGCTGCCACCAAAAAAACTCTGGCCAAAGCTGCGGTCAAAACTTCAAAAGCAGCCATGGAAGCAGCCCGCCTCATACGAAAAGTGAAACCTGACGTGGTGGTTGGTGTTATTGGAGGTGGAGCTGTGGTGGGATGTTTAGGAGCTAAAATGGCTAACACCCCCTCGGTTGGTATTTTAATCACCCCCACCGATGCTAAAGTATGTACCAGAATAACCACCACCGTGGCGCTTCCTGAATCTAACCTTTTCCAGATGAACCTGGAGAATAAGGATATTCACAAAGCTTATTCACCGGTGGATCCTTCCATAATTGTTGGTGACCGTGACAAGGCATTGAAGTTAATGCCCGAAGGATTTGATGAGAGCCGCCCCACGATTCTATTTTCCTCAGGTTCCACTCTATTTGAAAAAATGGCACTTGGGGCATCAAAACTGGCTAAAAGTGGATTAAATGCCAATATACTGGTAGTTGGAGCACCACTGGAAGAAAAATACAGAGAATACCTTAAAGAAGAGAATATATTTTATCTGGAGTATATTAACTGGATCCGGGACCTCTATAAAGTGGTGGATCTGGCTGTGCTGACTGATGATGGTATGATGATTCAGGAAGCAATTGCCTGTCAGTTACCCATCATAGCCCTTTTGGGAGTTAAATACGGGCGTTATCATAACCTGGCTGACATATTTAATGGCGCAGTCCTGGAAAGTGAACTGGAAGACATTGTCACAGTCACCGAAGAAGCATTCGGTGATCTTGCCCAACTCACCAACAATGCTCAAAGATACAGCCCGGATGTTCTGGAAGCTTCAGATAGTATAGCCCAAATAATATACGGTAAAATAAAAAAAGAAAGGTAATTTAATTGAATTAAACATCCTATAGTTTAAATACTCAATAGTTTAAAATACCCCACTTTTTTAAAACAGCACACTTTTTTAAAAAACCCCATCTTAAATTATATTTAACCATATCGGGATAGATAGTGAAGTAATTTGTAAAGGGCATCAGTTGAGGGATGAGTTTCGATGAAATCATCAAAATCTGAAGTTTTATAACCTTCCTTGATCATTTTGGCCAGGTAGGGAGTGCTGGTGCTGGAAGAAGGCGAAATTGAAGATACTCTGGTGATTTCACCGGTTTCAAGGTTTGAAGTTATCTTGGTAAATCCAGTTTCCCCATCCAGTGTATGCCAGAATGATCCTGGCCCGGCAGATCCTCTAATACGCACATTGAACTCGTTTTCATTGTCTTCATTATCCAAATCAAAGAAGCTTACTGGGTAGTATAGGTTCAGTGATTGGGGTATCAACTGGTAGTCCATGGTGGCGGATATATCACAGGCATTTCTGGCGGCTATCACTCCTTCTCTGCGGGCCACCGGAACGTTGCCCACAGTTCCCACCACGTCTCCTGCAGCATAAATAGAAGGATTACTGGTTCTCATCTGTTTATTAACAATGATTTCCTTTTTTGAACCGATTTCAACCATTCCCTGGGCTATTTCAGAGTTGGGAACCATGCCGGTGGCCATGAACACCAAACCATCCACAAATCCAGTGGATGCCAGAGCACCTTCAGAGGTTATTTCGGATACCACACTATTTTCCAGAATTTTAACATCATTAAGCAGATGCTCAACAATGTAATCCTTTATTTCAGAGTCCAAATTACGTAAAAATTGGCCTCTGCATAATATGGTGACCTTACTACCTAAAGACGAGAATATTCCCGCAAATTCTGCGGCAATCACACCACTCCCTACTATGTTCAGGTTTTCAGGAACCTCTTTAAGGTCCAGTACATCTTTATAGTTTAAGGCCTGTTCAACACCAGGTATGGATGGTAAAAATGGCCGGGAACCGGTAGCGATTAGAAGTTTATCATAGGGGTGCTCTTCTCCATTAAGGAGGACTTTGCCTTCGGCAATTTCTGCTTCCCCCATTATTATTTCCACCCCTGATTGTCGGGTTTCGTGTTTCAATACATTCTCTATTTTCCCGGTGATTTCCCTTATTCCCTCAGCAAGGTGTGAGTAATTAATGGATAGTTCTTCGGAGATTATGCCCATCTTCCGGTAATTTTTAGAGTCTTCATGGAAGCGTACCACGTCGTTTAATCCGCTTATCACCATGCATCCCTCGTGCAGGCAGGTTCCACCTACGTGTTCCTTTTCAATCAGGAAAACTTCTGCTCCCAGTTGCGCTGCTTCCATCGCTGCACTGCGACCGGCTGGTCCTCCTCCAATAATTACCATTTTCATTTAATGTCCCCTTTATAATTTTTTTACCTTGAAATGTTTTAATCAATTTAATTCTAAAAATATTTTAACCAAAAAAATTTTGGCCCCAAGTTATTTATATGGTGATGAGTATCTATTAAAATAACTAAACTTATTCTGGGCAATCTCAGGAGAACCCGGTTTAATACTATTCAATATAAAGTTAATCTAAATTATGAAAATACTGATATTGACTCTTTAAATGAATTTTAAAAGGTGAAAATTGTGTGTATAGCAGCACCAGCTCAAATTGTAGAAATTAAAGATAACGTAGCTACTGTGGATTTTGGTGGAGTAAAGCAACAGGCTAAACTGGATTTAGTTAACGATGTTGATGTTGGTCGTTATGTTCTGGTCCATTCAGGATACGCAATAGAAGTTTTATCAGATCAGGAAGCTCAGGAATCTCTGGAAGCATGGGATGAACTTTTAACGATTCTTGAGGAAGAAGACACCACCAAAGAAAACAATCAATAAATTGAAAATAATCAATGAAATGATTTGTTTAAAAACTTAAAATCACTTATCCTTTTTTAGAAATTCATTGTTTTTATCCGATTTTAAAATTATCCTATTTTAAAATTTATTATTTTTATTCATAAATTACTAAAAATGCGTTCATTTACTAAAAAAGCTAGTTATGGTAAGATAAATCATAGTAAGATAAATCCTAGTAAGATAAATCCTAGTAAGATAAATCCTAGTAAGATAAATCCTAGTAAGATAAATCCTAGTAAGATAAATCCTAGTAAGATAAATCCTAGTAAGATAAATCCTAGTAGATAGTTCTTAGAAGGTAATTCATATAACGGTAACTCTTATAAAGTAATTCTTAATAAATCGAAACTCTCTTTACCCCGGGTATGTCCAGAAATTCCTGGATCATTTCTCCTTTAACTGGTTTTTCAGTGATTATGGTTAGTTTAGGATTTTCTTCCAGTTCAGGGTCCCCAGCATGGGCCTGTCTGATACTGATATTTTCTTGTGATATTAACTGGGTGGCTTTAGCCAGTATTCCAGGTGTACCAGCCTGGGCTTCTATTTCCACCACTCCAAACCGGAGATCACTTGCCACGTTTTTTAAGAGTGCTCCTGCAGGGAATATGTTTCCGAATATTGATGCCAGTTCAGGGTCATCCATTATAACCTCCACTGTAGAGCGAATAGACCTGCGGTCCACACCAGTCCCCCTGGCAAGAGCAACATCACTTATTTCAACATTCCCACAGTATATCTTTCCGTTTTCACCCACCCTAAGCCCTAGCTCAACTATCTTACGGGCTACTCCCATTCTAGCCGGAAATTTATCGAATTTGTGTTTAATACGATCCCACATGGAATAATCACCTGATTAATTTCTACTATCAGTTTTATTTTAATTTAACACCATTAGATTAAAATTTTTTGTTTTTGAATTCTTTGAATCCATTTCAATTAATTTAAGTATCTATAGATCAGTTTATGAATTAGTTTCTTATGAATTAGTTTTTGAATTTCAATATTAATATTCAGGAAATTGCAGTTATCCCTATTTTCATAATTTATAATATGATTTTGATTTGTGATCTTTCATTTGGTATTGCTCATATAATTAATTTTATGCACATATATGTACTCTAAAGGTTTAAATAGTACAATGAAGTATAGGAGTGTTAGTGAATAAATATGGTGACAACATGCAAGGCAGTGAATGTTTTTGGCGAATACAACCTGAAAAATAAAGAAGCTGAAAGGACTAAACTTGACTTTAACGCTCCTTTTGAATTATTTCAAAAAATATACTCTAAATACCCCAGTAGTTTCCTCCTGGAATCCATGGAAAGTGACAGCGGACTGGCCAGGTACTCAGTTCTGGGATTTAACCCCGTAGCAACCCTCAAAGCCCGTGATGGGATTCTTGAAATCATAAAAGAGGATGAAACAGAGGTAATAGAAACCTCAAATCCTTTTAATGAAATAAAAAGTCTCATTGGAAATGGAAGTAACAAGAAAGGTTTCCAGGGAGGACTGGTGGGATACGTATCCTATGAATCAGTGAAGTACTTTGAACCAGTCCCTGTGCAGGAAGGAACATTCCCTGATTATGAATTTGGACTCTTTTTAGATGCTGTGATCTTCGACCGGCTCCAGAATAAATGTGAATACATCACACTGGGCGAAAACAGAATAGACCAAATCAAAGAACTTGAAAAAGAAGAATTTAATGGGGAAAGTATGACTTTCCACGAAATAAAACATCATTTCTCCCAGAATAAATTCGAAAACATGGTTATGGATACCAAGGAAAGAATTAAAGCCGGTGAAATATTCCAGGGCGTTATTTCCAATGCCCGAGAATACATCATCAAGGGAAATAAACTGGCATTCTATGAAACTCTCCGTAACATCAATCCTTCACCATACATGTATCATCTGAAACTTGGTGAAAGGGAAATAATTGGATCCAGTCCTGAAATGCTGGTGAGAGTAGAAGGAAGGGATGTTGAGACCTACCCTATAGCCGGAACCAGGACCCGAGGCACTACTCCAGAAGAAGACCTGAAACTGGAAAAAGAACTCTTAAACGATGAAAAGGAAAAGGCAGAACACCTGATGCTGGTTGATCTTGCCCGTAACGACATAGGTAAGGTGAGTGACTTTGGCACAGTCAACGTGCCCGAATACATGACTGTGAAAAAATTCTCCCATGTGCAGCACATTGTCTCTAACGTGAAGGGAAAACTCCAGAAGGACAAAAATGCAGTGGATGCATTTGCCTCCATGTTCCCAGCAGGCACACTAAGCGGAGCCCCAAAAATACGGGCCATGGAAATAATAGACGAGTTAGAAGGCATACCCCGTGGACCCTACGCCGGAGCAGTAGGTTACTTCTCCTTAAATGGAAATGCAGATTTCGCAATTACCATTAGAACCCTGGTCTGTGATGGTAACCACGGAAAAATACAGGCCGGAGCAGGAATAGTCCATGACTCAGTTCCCACCAGCGAGTACCAGGAATGCGAAAACAAAGCCCAGGCACTTTTAAGTGCATTGAACATGTCAGGTGAAGCTAAATGATTTTAATAATCGATAATTATGATTCTTTCACCTATAACCTCTACCAACTGGTGGGAGAATTTGAAAAAAACATCCAAGTCTTCAGGAATAATGAAATAACTGTGGAAGAAATAAAAAACTTACAACCCGACCGGATCATAATATCCCCGGGTCCCGGAAACCCAGAAAATGAAAGGGATTTCGGTGTCTCCAGAGACACCATCCTGGAACTTGGCCAGGAAATACCAGTACTGGGCGTTTGCCTTGGACATCAAGGAATTTTCACAGCCTTTGGTGGTGAAATCACCCGTACAGAACCAGTCCACGGGAAAAAGAGTCTGATTCATCACCAGAACACCGGCATGTTCCAGGGTGTTAAAAGCCCACTCCAGGCAGCAAGGTACCATTCCCTGGTCTGTAAAAGGGACAGCACACCACCTTCCATGGACATACTGGCTGAAACAGATGATGGGATGATAATGGCAATTAAACACCATGATTATCCCATATTTGGCCTCCAATTCCACCCAGAGTCCATTGGAACGGGTGATGGTAAGAGAATCATGAAAAATTTCTTGGAGATGGAAGTTTTATGAAATTCATTGACATAATCCGAGAAAGGGAAAGGTTGCTGGAGATTAGGAAGAAATACCAACCCCTGGCTGAACTTAAAGAGAACATTAAACGGGTTAAGCTTCGAACAGATTTTAAAAAATCACTAGTTAAAGAAGATGATGTTTCCATTATCTGCGAGTACAAACCAGCATCCCCCTCTCTGGGTGAAATCAGCCAGCTTACAGTGGGTGATGTGGTTCCCCTGTTTGAGGAAGGAGGAGCCAGTGCAGTGAGTGTGCTGACTGAAGAATCATTTTTCAAAAGCAACATTGACAATCTGAAACTGGCCTGCAGAATAACCCGACTTCCCCTACTTCGCAAGGATTTCATCCTGGATCCATATCAGATCTACGAAGCCCGGGCCTACGGTGCAAGTGCAATTCTTTTAATGGCTGATATATATCCAGATCTGAAGGAAGGGATTGAAATATGCAAGTATCTGGATATGGATGCTCTGGTGGAATGTAAAAACCCTGAAGAAATAGAAACAGCCGTTAAATCCGGAGCAGAAGTAATAGGAATAAATAATAGGGACTTCAATGATTTTAAGACTGATCTAGGAAGAACCGAAAAACTGGCCAGTTACGTGCCCTCAAATATCACTCTGGTATCAGAAAGTGGAGTTCAAAGCCCGGAAGATGTGGATTTCCTATCCAAACTGGGCGTAGATGCCCTTCTGGTGGGAAGCAGTATTATGAAATCTTCCCATATCCTGGAAAAAGTTAACAGCCTGGTACTTACCGGGAAAAATTCCAAAACCCGAAGACAAAAGAGATAATTAGAAAATCAGAATATCAAAAGGATCATTAAGGATACGAAAGGTTAAGGACATGAACATTAAAATCTGTGGAATACGCCGAAAAGAAGACCTTTCAACTTGTTTAAAAGCTGGTGCAGATCTAATTGGATTTATCAACATCAAAAGATCCAAAAGAATGGTCAAAATCGAAGAAATAATAGATTTAACCTCATTTATAGATGATAAAAAGAAGGCGGTGCTTGTAATTGAGCCCAAAAATATGGCGGATGCCAAGGAAAGGATAGATAAAACAGGATTGAAGAATATACAACTCCATTCACTCTCTGCTTGTGAGATAGATAGGTTGAAAAAATATTATCAGCTAACCAGTGCAACAGAAGAAAATCAACAAATTAGGAAGGAACATCCCAAGGATAAACAGCTTATTGAAGATAATAACGGTGATTTGACAGTTACCCGGGCCATTGGATTATCAAAAGTAATGTATCCTGAAAAAATTAAGGAAATTCAGGATTTTGCCAGTGTCTGCGATTATATTCTCTTTGATTATGAAGTTAAAGGGAAAACAGGTGGAACTGGAAGACGTATCCCCACAAAAACTGCTATTGAAGCTGCAAAAATTGCAAAGGATAGTAACCCTAATTTAAAACTATTCCTGGCCGGAGGAATGGATAAAAAAAGGATCCAAACAGAATCAGAGATCCTGGAAAAATTCTTTGACTTTGTGGATGTTAACTCTGGAGTGGAAGATGAACCAGGGGTTAAAAATTCTGCTAAAATAATGGAATTAATGAAAATTAAAGATTGAAATGGGAATTAAAATCTAATTAATCTATTTAAATTTAAATGGTGATTTAATGATAAATGATGGAAAATTTGGTAAATACGGAGGAATATTCGTTCCAGAACTCCTTATACCCGCCCTGGAGGAGTTGGAGAAGGCCTTCCTGAAATACAAGGATGATGAAAAATTCAATCAGGAACTTGATTACTACTTAAAGGAATTTGCAGGACGACCCACTGCCCTCTACTATGCCCGTAATCTTTCAGAAAAATTGGGATGTAAAATATACCTTAAACGGGAAGATATGCTCCACACTGGAGCTCACAAAATAAACAATACAATAGGACAGGGACTTCTAGCTAAATATATGGGTAAAACTAGATTAATCGCTGAAACTGGTGCTGGCCAACATGGTATTGCCACAGCAGTGGTGGGATCCCTCCTGGGAATTCCAGTAGAAGTTTACATGGGATCAAACGATGTGGAAAGACAGAAATTGAATGTCCTGAGAATGGAACTATCAGGGGCCAAGGTTTTACCAGTTGATGCCGGTTCACGCACACTGAAAGATGCTATAAATGATGCTTTCCGGGACTGGACTTCCAGTGTGGAACACACCCACTATCTGATTGGTACCACCATGGGCCCCCACCCCTACCCCACCATGGTTAAACACTTCCAGAGCGTGATTGGTAGGGAAGCCCGGGCTGAAATCCTTGAAAAAGAGGGTGAACTTCCAGATGCAGTTATTGCCTGTGTTGGTGGAGGTAGTAATTCCATAGGAATCTTTTCAGGATTCGTGGATGATGAAGCAGTTGAACTCATTGGAGTTGAAGGGGGAGGAGATGGAATCAAAACCCCCCGGACCGGTGCAACCTTATGTAAAGGTACCGAAGGCGTGCTCCATGGATCATTCTCATACGTGCTCCAGAATAACGATGGTCAAATATCTGAAGCCTACTCAGTATCCGCAGGCCTGGACTACCCTGGAGTCGGCCCAGAACATGCCTACCTCCACAGCAGTGGCAGGGCAAACTACGTAGCGGTAACTGACAAAGAAGCCCTCCGTGGTTTTGAACTGCTCTCCAAATACGAAGGTATTATCCCTGCCCTTGAAAGTTCCCATGCTGTTGCTTACATGGAGAAGTATGCTAAGATGCCTGAAAATAAGGGTAAAACCATTGTGGTTAACCTTTCCGGACGAGGAGACAAGGACATGTTTTTAGTTGCCAGTGAACTGGGGGTGGACGTATGAATACCAAAGAAGTAGAAAGCTACCAGGAAATGTTTGCCCGGGTTAAATCCAAAAATGAGGGTGCTTTCATTCCATTTATAGTGGCTGGAGACCCTGACTTTGACACTTCCCTGGAAATAGTGAAGACCTTCGTGGAAAATGGTGCTGATGCCCTGGAGATAGGATTTGCTTTCAGTGACCCTGTTGCTGATGGCCCCACAGTTCAGGACTCCGATTTAAGGGCACTTAAGTCTGGTATGACCACTAAAAGGGGATTTGAATTTGTCAAAAAAATTAGAGAGTTCACATCCATACCCATTGGCCTGCTGGTATATTACAACCTGATTTACAAGATGGGTGTTGACCAGTTCTATGAAGCTGCCTTTGAAAGTGGAGTGAATGCTATTTTAGCAGCAGATTTACCCCCTGAAGAATCAGATGATGCAATTCGTGCCTCCAAAGAGTATGGGGTTCAGCAGATCTTCATGGCTGCCCAGACCACCAGCAATGAAAGGTTGGAAAAAATTTCCAAACTCTGTGATGGATTTCTGTACGTGGTGGCAGTTATGGGAGTCACTGGAGCTAGAGGAAATCTCCAGACAAGCTCTGTAGACCTTATTAAGAGGGTGAGAAGTCACACCGACCTCCCCCTGAGTGTTGGTTTTGGTATTTCCAAACCAGAACACGTTGCCAGTGTGATCAGTGCCGGGGCAGATGGAGCCATTGTGGCCAGTGCCATACTGGATCTGGTAACTGAAAATCTAGAGAATAAAAAGAAAATGCTGGATGAAATTGGGTCTTTCTGTTGCGACCTCAAGGAAGCAACCAGGAAATGAATTACAGCCAAGAAATGAATTGCAACCAGGAAATGATTAGAGTAATAGGAAGGTTATGGTTCGATGATTGCAGAATGTTTAGGTAAGGTAACCTCCAAGCAGGATCTAAGCGAAAATGAAGCTTATGCGTGTATGGTGGAAATGATGGGTGGTCAGTCCAGTGATATGGAGATGGCTGCATTTTTATCGGCACTGGCCACTAAAGGTGAAGTTGTTGATGAAATAACTGGATTTGTTAAGGCCATGCGTGAGTTTTCCATCAAGGTATCTCCCCAGTTAGATGAACCACTGGTTGACACCTGCGGTACTGGGGGAGATAGCTTTAAAACGTTTAATATCAGCACCATTGCCACCTTAATTGCAGCATCATCTGGTGTTCCCATTGCCAAACATGGAAACCGTGCTATAAGCAGTAAATGTGGTGGTGCGGATATTCTAGAGGCCATGGGAGTGAATATAAATTGTGATGCAGCGGGTGTGGAGTTCTGCCTGGAAAATGCAGGGATAGGGTTCATGTTCGCCCCTAACTTCCATCCAGCCATGAAACAGGTTATGCCTGTACGCAGACAGCTGGGTATTCGCACGGTTTTTAACATTTTAGGACCATTAACTTCCCCAGCCAGTGCAGATATTCATCTCATGGGTGTTTTCCATCCAGACTACGTGGAGTTAATTGCCCAGGTCCTCAAAAATCTAGGAGTTAAAAGGGCCATGGTAATGCATGGTTTTGATGAAGCAGGCAAACCAGCCCTGGATGAAATTTCACTCATTGGCAAAACCACCGCAGCCATCCTGGATAATGGTAAAATAGAAGTCCTTCAACTTTACCCTGAAGATTTTGGGCTTGAAATGGTTGACAAAGATTTGATCCGGGCTCAGGATACTCTAAAAGAAAATCTGGAGATTGCAATGGAAGTTCTGGAAGGTAAAATGGGAAATCCTGCTCAGAAGGCCAGGATGGATATCTGTCTAGCCAATGCAGGAGCTATTCTTTTCCTGGCAGGCCAGGCCCGTGACCTTAAAGAGGGAGTGGATTTAGCCAGAGAAAACATCCAGAATGGATGTGCCCTGAGAAAATTGAAGGAGTTTGTGAGAGTTAGCAATGATTCAAGCCATTTAAAGCAACAAATCACAACAGTGTCTAGTTAAATAAAAGTAAACCTAATGATTTGAGAAAAAGGGCTTAAAATAGGACTTAAAAAAAAATAAAAAAAATTACTGGATTTTCTGACTGCCTATGCGGATAGCGTTGAGTATAACTGCCAGGCTAAGGCCCATGTCTCCAATTCCCACAGCCATCCACAGTGTCACCAAACCCAACACTGCCATGATGGCAAAGGAACTTTTAACCAGTATGGAGAGTGCCACGTTCTGCTGCACCACGCCCATTGTTTTCTGGCTCAGTTTAAGAAGGTATTCCAGTTTGGACAGGTCATCGTGCATCAGGGCCACATCAGCAGTTTCAATGGCCACATCTGAACCTGCTGCACCCATGGCAATTCCTATGTTGGCCCTTGCCAGGGCAGGTGCATCGTTAACACCATCACCCACCATGGCCACATGCCCGTGGTGCTTAACCAGTTCATCTATCTTTCTAACTTTATCCTCTGGTAGCAGACTGTGGTAATACTCATCCAGACCTAACTGGGATGCCACCCTCCGGGCAGTGCCCTCAGTATCACCCGTGAGCATTACCGTCAGGATACCATTGTTTTTAAGGAATTTAACAGTTTCTGGAGCATCATCCCTGATGCGATCCATTAACACCATTAAACCCATAACCTCCTGTTCGGTCCCAACTAAGATGGTGGTTTTACCTTCCGCTTCATATCCTCTTATTTTCTCCAGAATATCGTTATCCTCCAGAATATTATTATCCTGAGATTCTCTTTCATTGATAATACCTGAATTTTTAAAGAGGGTTTTATTTCCCACATAGAATGTGTTTCCCCTGATCTCACCCTTTAAACCGGTCCCGGTTATGGATTTGAAGTTATGAACCTCTTCCAGTTTTAAACCTTCATCTGTTGCTTTCTGGAGTATGGCTCTGGCCAGGGGGTGTTTGGAATGTGATTCAAGGGAAGCAGCTAATTGTAAAATATTCTCTTGGGAATTGTCATTGAAGCTGATGATATTTGCCACTTCCAGGCGACCTTCGGTTAAGGTTCCTGTTTTATCAAAGACCATTGCCTTCACATTCTTCATTTCCTCCACGTATTCTCCACCTTTTATGAGAACACCATTTCTGGTGGCCGCGGTGATCCCTGAAACCATTGAGACTGGGGTGGATATTGCCAGGGCGCAGGGGCAGGATACCACCAGTAAAACCAGGGCCCGGTAGAACCATTCATCAAATGACATGTTCAGGAGGAATGGGGGGATTAATGCCACCAATACCGCTGCAAGGATTACTGTGGGAGTGTAATATGTGGCAAAGCGGTCAATGAATGCTTCTGTTTTTGATTTTTTATTTTTAGATTCACGGACCAGTTCTATTATTCGGGATATGATGGTTTCATCTGACTTCCGGGTTACCATTATTTCCAGGTAACCTTCGGTGTTGATTGAACCTGCAAAGACTTCATCACCCTCTTTTTTGGTGACTGGTATACTTTCCCCGGTTATGGGAGATTGATCCACTGCCGATGCACCCCTGACCACCAATCCATCCAGAGGTACCTTGTCACCAGGACGGACCACCATTTTCTCATCCAGGTTCACGTCATGAGTATGAATCTCGAGTTCCTGGCCATTTCTAATGACATGTGCAGTTTCAGGTGCAAGTTTAAGGAGGGCTGCTATTGAGCTGCGTGCTCTTTCACTGGCATAGTCTTCCAGAAACTCAGCCACATAGAACAGGAACATCACTGCAGCACCCTCTTCACCGTGACCTATCAAAAATGCCCCAGCAGCCGCAATGGTTATTAAAAGGTTCATGTTGAAACGGAGCTTCAACAAACCTTTAAATGCCCCTTTAATTATTCCAAAACCAGCCACTGCCACCACAGCCAGGAAAGCAACCTCCGCCAGGAGCCCCTGGTTCAGGAAATTTTCAAGTATTATACCAATAGCAAAGATTACAGCAGAGGTAATGATGATTAGTAGGGGTTTATGTTTCCATTGGGGCTGTTTTTCCTCGAAAAGGTCCCCTCCACAGCAGCTGCAAGTATCTGGCGAATTTTCGTCTTCTGTACATTGTTGAGGGTTATGTTTATGATTATGCTGATGATTATGCTGATGATTAGGTTGATGATTAGGTTGATGATTAGGTTGATGATTAGGTTGATGATTAGGTTGATGATTAGGTTGATTGTCTTTTGACATGGACATTCCTCTATTTTTTAGATTACCTACAGATTTTACTTACATTAACGACATTTCTTAGAAAATATGTTCATATGAATAGATGTTCAATTGAACATATAAATGTTAGGGTCCATAACAATCAGCCAGCATTCTGTAATAATCAACCAAAAATATTAATGCAATGCGAATTTAATTTCAATGTGGATGCCGGGATAGTCTAGTCAGGTAAGGCGTAGGATTCGAAATCCTATGAGCGATGCTCACCCTGGGTTCAAATCCCAGTCCCGGCGCTTAAATTAAATATTATTGAATATTATTGAATATTTATAAAAAAATGATATTTTAAAATAATTCTTTTTCCACCATTTCTCAAAAAATGGTTTTTAATTAACAAAAGCATTAAATTGATGATGAAAATGTCACAAATGACAATATTAATATAGAATAAAAAAATAATACAGAAATTCACCTAAATATAAATCTACAAACACTCATCCCAAGTATCTATGCAAGCACTCCCAAGTCCCATATTTTAATTCCATGTGTAAAAAATATATAAAAACAGTTTAAGCCATATTTGATTGAATGAATATTGATAATTAACAGCGGTTCTGAATAAGATGGATCGAATAACCTTTTTAGATAACGCCCATCAAGGAAAAAACAACTGGTGGAGATATCTCCTGACCAGTGCTTTCGCCTGGATAGGGCCATTTATACTGATTTTAATAGTCTTAATTCCATTTATCATCCTGAGTCAACCTGTTAAAATGGATATAAACCCAACTAACGTGGAAAATGCCATAGATCCCCTAATTTTAATGGTAATGCTCGGGGTTTATTACACCCTATCCTTCGTACTATTTTATCTTTGTTCTCGTTTTATCCAGGCTAAAACAATTAAAAAAATGATTACAACTGTTTCCAAGTTTAACTGGAAGAATGTGTTAAAGGGAGCTGGTCTTTGGTCCATTATCATAGGTGCTTCCCTGGTGGTGGATGTGCTCATCAATCCATCACCAGTTAAATTATCACTGGATCTGCCATTTTTAACCCTTTTAATTGCAAGCATCATCATTTTCACAATACAGGCCTCCTTCGAAGAAATCTTCTTCAGAGGGTATCTCATGCAGGGGATAGGACTCTTAACCCGAAAACCATTCATCCCCCTCTTTTTGACTTCAGTTATTTTTGCCATTGGACATTTCTGGAACGGAACCAGTATTATAACCGGAATCACAGCAGTAGTTAATATGTTCATTTTTGGGATGGTACTGGGCATCATCACCTTAGGAGAAAACGGTCTGGAAACAGCTATTGGAGCCCATATTGCCAATAACATCCTGGTTACAAGCATTGTGGGTAATGTTGGTATTATAAATGACCTTCCAGCCATGTTAACCTTTGGGGGCGGATCATCCTTTGGTGTTCCTTATTTCATCTTACCATTCATCCTCTTGGCCATTGTATTCTGGAAAAAAAATGATAGAATCGGGCTGATATTTAAAACACAGGAAAAATTAAATGACATTAACCAAACATCCACCCCAATCCAGTGTGTTAAGTGTAAAACCATCAATCCTGGAATCGCAGTTTACTGTGGAGAATGTGGAGGGAAAGTAGTAAGAGAATATGCTTCCACTCCCAGAAAACTGGTGGCTTTCCTCATTGATATGGCACTGCTACTGGTGATATCTGGAGTTTTACTGGTTATGTTTGTTCTAACTTTTTCAATCTACAACCAGGATACATTCAGCCCAGAGTTAATTTCTGGAATATGGATAATTCTAACCAGCATCATAATCTTTGTTTACCTGGTTTTAATGGAAAAAAACGGGAATACAATAGGCAAAATTGCCATGGGAATAAAAGTGGTCCAGGAAGATACTCAAAAACCTATTAGTTATCCTCAGAGCATTGCACGAAACCTTTTTTTAGTTGCAGATCTGATTCCCTTTATTATACCAGGTTTATTAGGCCTGATAGTCAGCGCAAAATCCGATAAAAAACAGAGAATTGGAGATATGGTTGCAGGAACTGTGGTAATCAAAAAGCAGGAACTATAATCAAAATAAATAACCATAATCAGAAAATAAATTATCTTAGACCAAATAATGGTGACTGGATTAAGTTGTAGTAAACAGAAAATAAATCATTGATTGGAAAATAATCATTGATTGATTAAATCTGGAGAAATAACCCTTTACCGGGGGATAATTCCGTGACTATAACTACTTTTCCATCCTCAAAAACCTGGAATTAACCGCCACAATTATAGTACTGGCGGACATTAACACTGCCCCCATGGCAGGGGTTAAAATTATCCCATAAGCTGATAAAACACCTGCTGCTAAAGGTATGGCAAATATGTTGTAACCTGCCCCCCAGGCCAAGTTTTCCAACATTTTCCGGTAGGTGGAGCGGGCTAACTGTATAATGTGAAGAGCATCTAATGGGTTACTCCGGACCAGGATTATGTCTGCTGCTTCTATGGCCACATCGGTTCCAGCACCAATGGCAATTCCCACATCAGCCTGAGCCAGTGCAGGGGCATCATTGATACCATCACCAGTCATTGCTACAATCAACCCCTCTTCCTGTATTTCTTTTACTTTTTTGGCCTTATCCGAGGGTAGGACCTCAGCAAAATACTGATCCAGACCCACTTCCTGGGAAACCCATTCAGCCACTTCTGCCTTATCTCCGGTAATCATGAGGCATTTGATGCCCATTTCCTTGAGGCGCGCAATAGTTTCCCTTGACTCAGGGCGGATGATGTCAGCCAGTGCAATAGCACCCTTTACTTGACCATCAACCATGACAAAGACCGTGGTTTTTCCCTGGGATAATACTTCATCAACTTTTTCATCTTTAAATTCAAGCCCAATTTCTTTTAAGTATCCTGAACTGACCACATTTACTGTTTTTCCCCCAACTATGCCTTCTACACCCTTACCAGGGGTTGATTTGAAATTTTCCACCGGTAAATGATCCTTGGACTCTACTGCCACACCTCGAGCAATGGGATGTTCAGAATAAGCCTCCAGGGATGCTGCATATTTTAAAATTGATTCATTATCAAGTGTTTCATCAGTGGAGATCACATCAGTCACACCAAACTCCCCTCGAGTTAATGTTCCGGTTTTATCAAAGATTATAGCATTTATGTTACGTGCTTTCTCAAAAGAGGTTCTGTTTCTTATTAGTAACCCGTTTCTGGCAGATAATGCCGTTGAAACCGCCACCACCAGAGGTATGGCCAGTCCCAGTGCGTGTGGACATGTGGTTACCATTACCGTAACCGCTCGCTCGAGAGAAAAGGCCAGATCCTGTGCAGTAACTATCATCCAGACAACCAGAGTTATAAAACCTCCAGTAAGAGCTATTATTGTCAAATACATGGCGAAACGATCTGCCAAGTTCTGTGTTTTGGATTGGCTAGCCTGGGCTTCTTCCACCAGAGTTATCACTTGAGACAAGAAAGAATCCTTACCTGTTTTCAGGATTTCTAATTGGATTGAGCCATCTCCATTTATTGATCCTGCTATAACCTCACTTCCAACCTTTTTATACACTGGCTCTGACTCGCCAGTTAGCATGGATTCATCAATATTGGTTTCACCACTTGTAATCTGCCCATCAGCAGGAACTTTCTCTCCAGGTTTAACCAGTAGTTGATCTCCTACTTCCAGTTTTTCCAGTGGAACCTCAATGATCTCACCATGCATCATTTTATGGGCAGATGAGGGTAGGAGTTTTACCAGTTCTTCCAGGGCTCGGGAGGCCCCCATGACTGATCGCATCTCCAGCCAGTGCCCCAAAAGCATGATATCAATTAAAGTAACCAGTTCCAGGAAGAATAGCTCACCTTTAAATCCGAAAACTACAGCACTACTGTAAATATAGGCAGTGGTTATGGCCACCGTCACCAAGGTCATCATCCCCGGTATTTGTGACTTAAACTCACTATACATACCCTTAAAGAAGGGATATCCTCCGTAAAAATAGATTACGGATGATAAAAAGAACAGAACATGCGAATCCCCATAAAAGCTTATTATCTCTCGGATACTGAGAATATCTTGGATCATTGGTGTTAAAAAGATTACAGGAATGGTTAAAACTAAACAAATCAAGAAACGTCTTTTAAAGTCTGCGATCATATGGTGATGGTCATGGCCACCGGTTTTCTTTTCCATTCCATGGTCCATTTCATGGCCCGAATGAGAATGTTCCATTCTAGTTTCCCCCAAAATTCCCTTAAATCATTGTTTATTATTATGTGGTTAATGATTTAAAAAATTTTGAGACATTTTTAATCAGATATCCACAAAGTTTATATACTAGTTTCCACACTTTAGGTAATATATTACCTAAACATGTAATATATTACCTATTGGGGTTGGAAAAAAATGAACAAAAAAATAATATATACAAACTCAATTGCTATTGCCATTCTGGCATTAATAGCAACCTTAGCGGGATTATTTTGGAAAGGACTTTACCAGCACGACACGATTTCTGGTGTAGCTCAAATGATGGGCCAGGATTTAGTTACATTAGTAATCTGCATTCCACTAATGCTTGGTACATTATACTTGATCAGAAAAGATTCACTTAGAGGACGATTGATTTGGATGGGAATCATGTTTTACTTCCTATATTCATATGCATCAATGGCCTTCCTGACATCATATAATCAACTATTCCTGGTTTATGTGGCCATATTTTCAATATCACTGTATACTCTCCTTGGAGAGCTATTATCTCTTGACACGAGGAGTATCCAGAAAAGTTTCACTCCCGGAACTATCAATAAAATTGGCGCAGTATTTTTGGTAATTATTGGGTTAATGCTTGCTGGAATGTGGCTTAAAATGATTATTAGTTCATTAATTGCTGGTATTGCACCTTCTACACTTGAAACTTACACTACACTGGTCATTCAAGCTTTAGATTTAGGAGTCGTTGTTCCCGCAGCAGTAATTACGGGAGTACTTCTATTCAAAGGCAAAGCATGGGGATATGCACTTGCTTCCATATTCTTGATAAAGGTATCTTTACTGGGAACAGCAATTCTTTCCATGATCTATTTCATGGCACAAAATGGAGTGAATATTGAATTAGGGCAAGCTATGTTCTTTGTAATTGTCACTGTACTGGGAATAATAATTTCAGTAGCATTCTACTCTCAGATAAAAGGCTCCGTGAATGGAAATAAATATGTTGAACTCAATAAAGATGATAAAAAAACAATAATAGGGTAAAATATGAAGGATTCAAATGAAATTAAGGAAGAATACCGTTCGGAAAGGTTGGAGATGGAAAAATACATATTAATTGTCTTATTCCTAATTCAGCAGCGATGGGGATACATAATCAACAAAGATCTTGCCAATGACCAGATAACCACTAAACAATGGTTAATGATGATCGTAATGGCAAATGCATTCCAAAATCCCCCTTCCATGCAAGAAGTGGCTGATGCCATGAGCACCACCCACCAGAATGTTAAACAACTTGCTACTCGTCTGGAAGCCAGGGGTTTTTTGAAAATAGAACAAGACCCCGAAAATAGGCGTATTCACCGTTTAAATGTCACTGCAGAATGTTTTGAATACTGGGATAAGAGAACTCCAGAAGATGCTGAATCAGTGACCGCATTATTCAAAGGACTGGATGACATTGATATAAAAAATTTATTTGAAATAATGGGTAAACTGGAAAAAACATCCAGTGAATTATATAGGGAATCTAAAAAATAAGGAGATAATTTTCATGAAAGCATTAGTTGTATATGGAAGCAGATACGGAACAGCCGCTGAAATAGCCCAGGAAGTAGCCCGTGTTATTAAAGATGAAGGAGTTGAAGTTGACCTGGAAGATGCAAGAGGAATTAAGGATTGTGATGTTTCCCCCTATGACCTGGTAGTGGTGGGAAGTGGAATAAAAATTGGTAAATGGACCAGTAAATCCCTTAAATTTCTTAAAGACAATAGATCTTCCTTAGCAAATAGAAAAGTTGCCATTTTTGTCAGCTGTGGGGCCGCCAATGAAGAAAGTAGCAGAGCGGAAGGTCAGGAAAAATACTTGGATGAAGTGGCAGCCAAAAACTTGATAAACGAACCATTATCAACTGGACTCTTTGGCAGTGTTTACGATCCTGAAGCCAACCATGGCCTGATGTTTAAAATGGTTAACCGTTCCGTGAGGAAAAATCTCCAAAAACAGGGCATAGACCCATCTAAACGCTTAGATTACCGTGACTGGGGTGAAATAAGAAGTTGGGCACGGGGTCTGGTTGATAAGTTAAAAAATGATTCATAAAATAAATTACTATGAAAGAAGCAGTTTCATTAGCAAATGGTAGTAATATCACCGTAAAAGCCGTGAAAAAAGGATTAAACGCAGATAAAACCAAAACTATTACCTTCATTACACTCTAATAGAGTAAGGGATGTTTGTATCCTTTAGTTTATTTGGGGGGTTGAAAAATATGTCAAAAAAATCTCTGATTCCATCTATAGTAACTGCACTTCGATTACTGGTAGCACCGGTATTATTCTACACAATAATGACTAATCAGTATTCATGGGCTATTTTAATACTGATTCTTGCAGGAATCACCGATTTTCTGGATGGGTATCTAGCCCGGAGACTGGATGCATCATCTGATAGTGGGGCTTACCTTGACGTTATATCTGATTTCATCCTGATAGTCCTTGGTTTTGCAGCATTTGTCCTTAAAGGATGGTACGATCCATTCATTCTTTTGTTAATCATCACCATGTTTGCACTGTTTTTAGCCACTTCCAGCCTTAAAAAGCTGGTTTACGATCCAGTGGGGAAATACTTAGGTGCCTTTCTCATGGTTATGCTTTTTGTAACACTCCTATTCCCAGAACCAATGATAAAAACAATTTTACTTGCCTTATTGGTGATTATATGTCTTATTTCAATAATAAGTAGGTTTTCAGTATTTTTAAATCGGAATAATGGTTAAAGAGAAAAATTGAACACAAAGAATATTTAAGATGAATTAACTCAAATACTTTTTTTCTAGTATTTTCTTTAAAAACGGACTGATTATATAAGCCAAACTGCCCCATGCATAGAAATAAAAGGATAAACCTAAAGCGAGAACCGAGCACAGGGGTAAAATAAGATTGATGTCCCTCATTAACTTAATTGTACTCTCATTTAGAGTTTCATCCACCAATCCTTTCCAAACAGAATAGTACCAGTTCAAGTAGTATAAAACTCCAGCAAATAGAAGGTTGAGTTGGAAAATTAGGTTTGCTGTGAAGTAAGTTCCACCATATTCTGATATTATTTCAGTGGAAAAAGGCACCAGAGCTATAAATAGCAGCCAGAAGATGTTGATGGTTATCAAAGAAGAGTCAGAACGTTTAATGAACTGGAACTGCTGATGATTATTACGCCAGAAACCAGAAAGGATCCAGAAAGATAGAGCGTAACACATTAATTTAGGCCATAATAACCAGAGCTGTTGTTGGAAGGCAGCTTCACTTAAGTTATAAGCTATATCAGGGACTCCAATACTTAAAACCAAAAGAGTCATGGCAATGGCAAATATACCATCCACCAGGGTTTCAATACGGCTGGTGGTCATCCATAAGTTAATAGAATCCTGGTTTTTTGACATTAAATTATGATATTACTTTTGGCTATAAAAATTATTGGGTTTTTTAAGACTCCCTTACCCAACTACTGTTTTAAAAATTGGAAATAATGACTCCTTAAAGTATATTCCACCACTAAAACAAAGGATATTATTACCTTTCAATTGCATTACTTTTCAAGTGGTCTTAGTAAAATAATATGTTTATGTGTATTACAATAATAAAATAGAATGAAATTACAGGACTAAATTATCCAATATGGAATAATCAGGGCATATAAATTAAAAACTAAGATTGTGGAGTAAAATCATGAAAATCGAAATAAAAAACATCCCAGAATATCAGGTGGCTTTCATCTTAAAGAAAGGAAGTTATCAGCAGATTCCAGATACATTAGGTAAAGTTGTGGGATGGTTAATGGTCAAAAACGTGGAAATTCAAATGCCAGTCTATGGATTATACTATAACAGTCCGGTGGATGTTTCTGAAGAAGAGCTGGAATGGGAAGTTGGAGCAGCCTTTGTTGGGGAATTAGAAGGGGAAGCTGATATTAAGATAAAAACTGTACCATCTCATGAAGCAGTTAGAACTGTTTTTAAAGGACCTTATGGTGACGCAGCATCAGTTTATATGGATCTCATTCAGTACGCAGCAAATGAAGGTTACCAGATCACGGGGCCTGTCCTGGAAAGTTATCTTAATGATCCTTCTGAAGTCTCCCAGAGTGAGGCTTTAACTGAAATACAATTCCCTGTGGTGAAAAAATAGTTACCTATTATGATCAGCCGGGTTTGATATTTTAAACTGTTTTTAATATTTATTTAATATTTAAAGATAAATGAAATATTATTGACCGAGAGTTAGCAAAAAAATCATCCCAATATCCAGTTAGGCCAATTTAATGCTATTTCGTGAATCTATGGAAGCCGGATTAATCTGACCCCATGACCTTCGATTTTTTTCTTTGTGTATTAAAAGGTAAGAGTATTATTAAAATATAAGAGTATCATCTCTCCAAATATCCCCATATTTCCCTAATTGGTCGATATAATTATTAATATCTCCCTATTCCCCTAATTGTTCTATATAATTATTAATATCTCCCTATTCCCCTAATTGTTCTATATAATTATTAATATCTCCTTTCTATAATTATCCACTAAATCACTAATTTATCCAAATATACTTATTAAATGCCCTTTTAAGTCTTTTAAAACTTTAGTTTTGTTTTAAAATTCTCTATCATTTATATATGATTTCAATCAACTATGTCTAACCTTCGCATTACTGAAAGTTCTAAAATAATGAAAGTTTGTAGTTCAGGTGGGAATATGAACCAAGTCCTTGACATTATTAAAAGCAGAAGAAGTGTTCGTAAGTATCAGGATAAGCAGATTAAAGATGAAGAGCTGGAAAAAATCCTGGAAGCTGCCATTTATGCCCCTACCGGCCATAATGACCAGCCATGGCATTTTACCATAATTCAAAATAGGGATCTGATAAACCAGATCAATGAAGGTGCCAAGGAAGTTATGAAAACAATGGATGTGGAATGGATAGCGAATATGGGGAAAGCTGAGAGTCTGAACATCTTCCACCAGGCACCAACAATCATAATAGTCTCCGGACGAAAAGATGCCACCACACCCCTGGTTGATTGCGCAGCAGCGGTTAGTAACATGCTCCTGGCTGCAGAAAGTATGGATATTGGTTCATGTTGGATAGGATTGGCCAAATTTTACTTCCTTAATGGAGAGAATATGGAAGAATTCGGCATACCAGAAAATTATGAAGTTCACTTCGGAGTTTCACTTGGTTATAAGGTCCGAAAAAACCCAGAAGCTCTCTTAAGACACAAAAACGTGTTTAATTATGTGGATGTTCCATCACAAAATATTAACAAACCAAACACCAAATTACAATTGGGTGTAATAATGGATGTAATAGAAAAAAGAATAGAAGAGACTAAAGTTGCTTATATTCCATACAGTGGAAGTTATGAACTTATCCCAGAACATATCCAGGAAGTAGGACAGTGGGTTATGGAAAAAGGCCTTGAAATGACTGGTCGGGTTTATGGAACCTATTTCAACAGCCCGGAAGATGTGGCTGAGGAAGATCTGCAATATGAAATCGGCTTTTCATTTGCAGGAGATGCAGTACCAGAAGGCAAGATCGGTATTAAAGAAGTCCCAGAACACACCGTACTTTCAGCCATACATCAAGGTCCTTATACTGAAGTGGGGCCAGTTATACACGCAGTGGTGGATTATGCTGTTGCAAATGGTTATGACATTGTGGGACCAGTAACTGAGGTATATCTAAATGATCCTGCAGAAGTTCCTGAAAGTGAACTTTTAACTGATGTGCAGTTTCCAGTCATGAAAATCAAATAATTTCATTGAATCTTTTTTTTTAACCTTTTTTTAGATTTTTCTTCATATTATAATGTCCCAAAGTGCAAATAAAATATTTAAAATACAATTCAGATATTTAGGGTTGCTTAAACTTCCCCTGATTTATTTGATATTTGGGTGTAATTTGGGCATAGCTATTTATTATTCGGATTGAATAAAATAGACTAGTTCTTACTTGATTCCAAAAGAATTAAAAGGACCACATCACGAATCCGTATGACCTAAAAATGTCAAATATGAATGTCATGCTGCTTTAAAAAGCTTTAAAAACTAAAAATTTAACAATAATAATAAGAACGATAATAAAAATATATTAATAATATTACAACTAATATTAAAACACCTGGCTCGTGTTTATCTTGAATAGAACCAGGAGGAACAATGCGTAACCTCGAAAAATTTAAAGAATATATTCCCAGAATGGGAGAACCTAATGTAAAAAGTGTTGCTTTATTAATAGATGGACCTAACATGCTACGAAAAGAATTTGATTTCGATCTAGACGTAGTACAAGAAATACTGGCGGATTATGGGAAAATAAAGGTGGGAAAAGTTTTCTTAAACCAGTACGCCTCAGACAAACTTATTGAAGCTATTGTTAACCAGGGCTTATCACCCATAATTGTTGCCGGAGATATTGATGTTCAAATGGCAGTTGAAGCCTTTGAAGCCATACACAACCCCAACATTGATGTGGTGGCATTAATGACCCGTAATACTGATTTTTTACCATTAATCAATATTGCCAAGGAAAATGGAAAAGAAACCCTGGTGATTGGTGCAGAACCCGGTTTCAGCATCGCCTTAAAGAACTCTGCAGACAGCACCATAGTTTTGAAAAAACAACACCACCCCCATGGAGCAGTATAAGCCAATCTTATTTTTATTTTCATTACTTTATATTTTTAGCATAGAATACAGCTTCTTATTAATTTTTCCCCATATAAATCTCTTTCTCTTTAAAAAAAATCTATTTTTACTAAAATTAAGGCATTATACACTGGAAATAAACAATATCCAATCAATTTCGTTTAATATGTTTCCTTGCTGAGAAAGATCAGATAAAAAATGTTATTCAATCCTTTAAATCAGGAACTGGGCAATTTCCAGAATTATTGTTCATTACTATCTGTCGGAAAATTTATATGGGATGTAAGGTCTATCTTTAAGTCCTACCTAGAAATATTGTTAGTTTGCAGGAATGCAAAGAAAAATCACCCGCCTCAGGAGTATATTCTCTGGGAAAGGTGCTAGAATTCAGTGCATGTAATATAATCTTCATATTAGAAACGTTCTAAGGATTTTCACGTCACTGAGTATTTTATGCTCCTATTATTATGTTAATTGTTACTTTAAAGGTGGTTCAAGATGTATGTGGTTGTAATGGGTGGTGGAAGAGTCGGATTGAACCTGGCTTCCTTCTTAATTGCGGATGGTCATGATGTTACTCTAATTGAAAATGATGAAAGCTTATGCACCAATGCTGCAGCAGAACTGGATGCACTGGTGATCTGCGGTAATGGTACCGATACTAAAACGCTTGAAGAGGCTAATGTGTCCAGTGCAGATGTATTTGTGGCAGCAACTGGTAATGATGAGGCTAATTTACTTGCCTGTATTTTGGTGAGGGAATTTAAACTTCCCAAAATCATCGCCAGGGTAAGTGAACCCAGCCATGCTGAGGCTTTCCGCAAAGTAGGTATTGATTCAGTTATCAGCCCAGAGATCACTGCGGCCAGTTACCTGGAAAAACTGATTATTCGACCTAAAATCGCTGATCTAGTGGTAATGGGAAAAGGTGACGCAGAATTACTTGATTTTAATCTGGAGAATGAAAAAGTAGTAGGAAAGAAAGTTGGAGATATCAGCCCTACCGAAGACTTTATAATCGTTGCAGTTTATGAAAATGGAGATATAACCATCCCCAAACCAGATATCATCTTGAAAAAGGGGATGAAGGTTTCTATACTGGTGAAAACCAAGGCTGCCCGGGAAGTCATGAAAAGATTCACCAAGTAAATTAGTTCATTTTAATCATTAAATATCAACAAATTTCATTTAATATTCTGTTTTTAGTCTGTTTATAAATTCCATTAATTTTTCAACAAATTATACTAACTATGCTAATTGATGAGAATTCATTAAATATCAAACTTCCTCATCTTGTTCTGCAATACAAAATGGGCACAATGCCAGGGGATTGTCATCGTTGTTATCTTTCACAGGGCAAGTGTACTTGCTCCCCTCTTTTTTAACCGTGAACCCACCGGGAAATAGCGTTCCCACTTGATGGATAGGTTCGTCCTTTATAAATGTAGTGTATAAGGATATGATTGAATATATCTGGAGGAGGGAGGGGTTCATCTCTTCCATGTCTTTTACCATTTTTTCTTGTTCTTCAAGAATGTCAATGGCAGTATTCAGTTCATCCATATCTACCTGACCATCATAACAAAAGTTATCATCTTTAACCTCTCGGATACGGATTAAAAATCCGATTTCGGCTTTGATATATTCCTTTTTGTAACTGGTATGAATGCATTCTGCTTCCTGTTGAATCTGAAGGCTGCACTGTTGAATATCATCAATATTAAATTTTCTGGCATCTTCCTTAATTACACATAAAAGCTGGTCTTTGGTTGTTTGACCCTGAATGCTCATACTTTTCAATTTGTCTAACAAAATCGTAACCCCTCTTGTTAAGATGATTACTATATAATTCAAGTCATTAAAGAAAAAACACAATATAACCTACTATTTTTCAACCCATCCTAATGTTTTCATTAGTTGATCCCCCAGAAGTTCCTTTATAGAATTCAATTTATCCAAGTTTTCAGTTTTTAGGAGAGGTTTGCATTGATCTAATGTGGCATCTCCTGATAGAAGTTTCATTGAAAATGCCATGCAGGTGGCAGTTCCGCACTCTTCACAGTTAGTTTGAGGTAGGCAGTTATAAATGTTTAATGGACCTATTTTTGACAGTTTTTCTGATAGATCCTCATCAACATCACCACTCTCACTTTCCAGGTAACATTGGTTTATTTTTTCCATGAACTCTGTTATTATTTTTATTCCTTCTTCAGGGTCCCTGGTATTCATCATCATGATCCTTCCAGATGGGAAGAATGATATCACTCTATCGTGTGTATTTAGTGTCAGGATTTTTTTGTGCGGGATATAATTCACTTTTCCTGGTGGAAATTTACTTGAAAACATTGGCATTACCTGATCTAATGCTGAATCAAACTGCATTGCCAGTTTAACCCGCCCTTCCTCTGCCATGCAGGGCATTATCTTGGTTATGGAAACGCTTTTTACCAGGGCCCCATCTTCAAAAATTTCGTATTTTAATTCTTTCATTTCCATTTTACCGCCTCTTAAACTTTTATTATATGATTTTTTGATTTTAAAATGTTGTAAAGCGTTTTATCATCAACTATTTCAACTATTTCAACCAATTCCCCATATTCAATCCCTCTTTGGGTTAAAGAATCTAAATGTATAAATAAATTTCCTTCGGGGAAAATTGAATAAATTAATTCACTCACTGAGGGATATTCAATTGTTTTTTCTGGAGATTGATCTTTCAAAGCCGCATAAACACCGTCACCAATTAAGAGAATATCTGCATGTATTCCTTTATCCAAGCCGGCTAGTGCAATATAAATTCCACTTAAAGCATTTTCGTGCCCATAAGGAGCTTTATCTATAATTATCAGTGCAGACTGCATGTTACCGACCTAAAGTTATGATTTTATTGTCTTCTTTCATCCATTCTGCAAGATCATAGATGCTGGTTATTTCAACTCCATCTAAATAATTTGATTGGTCCACATACCCCCTTGCAGCAGCACAACGTATACATGCTTTAATTTCAGCGCCTTTTTTAATCAAATCTTTAAAATTCTGTGAAACATTCTGGAAATCACGAGGATTCTGATCTTTTTGGGGTATATGTACTCCATCCATGTATAAAAATATTTTAACCACATATCCAAGGTTTAAGGCAGTTTCAGCCATTTTATATCCAATATCAGAGTATTGAGAAATGTAAGGACCGTCCAATAATACAATGCCCATTGTTTTATTATTTAGTGAATTTTTATTTAAGGTGTCCATAATCCCACCATCTGCCCCATTATTTCAGTGTTTTGAAAGATTTAAGTGTTTTAAAAACTCACGACCTGATGAAAGTTCTCCATGACATCCACCACCAGATCATCATACTCACTAAACACCATTAACCCCTCTTTTAGTTGCCTATCTTCAATTCCTCTGGCTTTCAGATCATCACCATACACATAAACCTTTGAATTTTTAAAAAGCCTCTCCATATCTGGATTTAGGTAATTTTCTCGTGCAGCATAAACTCCATTTCCCACTAAATAGATGGAAATTTGATCATTATGGATGTATAATTGTGTGAAATCCATAAATGTTTTGAATCCCTGTTCAGATGGACTTTTTGTTAGTATAAACCCAATATTCATCTTGATCTCCGAAATATAGATTAATTACTGTTTTCTGATTATTGTACAGTTAATAAGGCCTTTTATTGTTACTTAATATCTCTCTAAAATCTATTAAGATTCTTTAAAATAGCGCTTTTGGAAGATCAATGCAACATTAACCAGACTTATTAGGATAGGTACTTCTATTAATGGACCTATTACTGTGGCAAATGCCACTCCCGATCCTATCCCAAAAACTGCTATGGCTACTGCTATCGCCAGTTCAAAGTTGTTACTGGCTGCTGTAAATGATATGGCTGTGGTCCGAGTATAATCCGCGCCCAATTTGTATCCCAGGAAAAATGTGATGAAAAACATCACCACAAAGTAGACCAGCAGAGGTATGGCTATAATTACCACGTCTAGTGGTATCTGAACTATGTAATCTCCCTTTAAGCTGAACATCACCACGATAGTAAATAAAAGTGCTATAAGAGTTATGGGACTTATTTTTGGTATGAATTTTTCATGATACCATTCCTTACCTTTAATCCGAATTAAGAAGAATCTGGTGAAAAATCCGGCAATGAATGGTATTCCCAGGTAAATGAAAACACTTTGAGCTATCTGTAGTATGTTAACATCAACCACAGTTCCCTGGATCCCTAATAATGGAGGTACTACTGTGATAAAGAACCAGGCATATACACTGTAAAACAGGACCTGGAATATGCTGTTTAAAGCCACCAAACTGGCAGCGTATTCATTGTTTCCCTGGGCCAACTGATTCCAAACTAGGACCATGGCTATGCAGGGAGCTATTCCAATTAGAATCAATCCCACCATGTACTCAGGGTAGGCAGATAAGAATATTACAGCCAATGCGAACATCAATAGAGGGGCTACTATCCAGTTCTGAAACATGGCCAATCCTAAAACCTTCCAGTCCCGGAAGACCTTAGGTAATTCTTCATATCGGACCCGGGCCAGGGGAGGGTACATCATAAGTATAAGTCCTATAGCGATGGGTATGCTGGTGGTTCCCACCTGGAAATTATTCACCAACCCCTTGAAGGAAGGTAGGAATACTCCCAGCGAAACTCCCAGTAACATTGCTAAAAAGATCCATAATGTTAAAAATCGGTCCAGAAATCCTAATTTAGGAGTATCACAGATTTGATTGGTAATTTGACTTGTAAAATCATCTTTCATCGGATTCTCCCCAACCAATTATCTATTATTAAGCAGTTCATCCAAAATATCCATAATTTTTGGATTAGACAGACTGTAGTGAACCCATACTCCTTCTTTACGCCATTTTAAAAAGCCAGCTTTTTTTAATACGTTTAAATGGTGTGATACAGTTGGTTGTGGTTTTTCCATTGCAGTAAAGATTTCACAAACACACAGTTCACCATATTTTAATAAATAGATTATTTTCAGCCTTGTTGGATCCCCGAGAGCTTTTATAGACTCTGCATTTCCATATAAAACATCATCTGCAGGAATCTTAGACTTTATTTTTTCCAGTCTTTCAATCTGGTCCGGGTCAGGTTTATCCCCACTAATTTCACATGATTTCATAGTGTTTTTATAGACATGTAATATATTTAAATATATGGATGTATCATTTATTGATTAGATGACAATCCCAAAAGTTAAAAAAAAGGTTCTGTTTCTCTGTAACCACAACTCAGCACGGTCTCAAATGGCTGAGGGACTTCTAAAATCATTGTATGGAGAACATTATGATGCATACAGTGCAGGGAGTAATCCGAGTTGTGTAAGTCCATTTGCAGTGAAAGTTATGGGAGAAGTGGGTGTTGATATATCCGGAAACCGATCCAAAAGCATCAAGGAATTTGAGGGCATCAAATTTGACTACGTGGTAACAGTATGTGGTGGGGAAGGGGAGGCATGCCCATTTTTCCATGGTGGAGAAACTTATCTCCACGAATCATTTGAAGACCCGGTGGCAGTTGATGGAAATCTAGATGAAAAAATCAATGCTTTCCGAAAGACTAGAGATGAGATTAAAGATTGGATCAATAAAACATTTGAGGTGAGTGAATGTTGAAAGTTGCAATAGCTACAGACGGTCCCTACGGTGACCGGGCCTATGATACCATAAAAAAGGAATTTGAAACCAGATTTATAGAACTTGAACCACCCACTTCCCTGTTTATGGATGACATTGAAATACCTGATGAAAGTCTCAAACTGATTGAAGATACTAACATACTCATAACTTACACTACACATCCGGATCTAACGTTAGAACTGGTTGAAAGATTTGCAGATAAAGTTGATTGGATAATAGTTGCCGCATGGCGGGGTAACGGCTTCAAAAACCAGTTAGAAACACGTGAAAATGTAGTTTGCCCATATATAATGTGTGAACTTGAAGAAAATGGTAATCCCGTTTTCGATAAGTTTGTATCAGATATAGGGAAGCCTAAAGTAGTTCTGAAATTGGAAGGAAATAAACTTGAAGATATAGTGGTTTTAAGATCCTCCCCTTGCGGATCAACCTCTTTTGTAGCTGATTTTATAAAAGAGAATTATTGGGGTAAGAAATTAGACCCTGAAAATCTACCAACCGAAGCTGGACTCAAATTACAACATTATCCCTGCAGATCAGCTAAAATGAGGCTTTTTTCTGATGAGGAATGTAAAAAAGAGATGGCATCAGGACTTCACAGGGATGCCTTTGAAGAAGCAATTGCCTTTGCCAACAGGCGTTTGGAAAATCGTAACTTAAAAATATAAAATTACAATTTCGTTTAAAAAAAATCAATCGTTGATATAATTTACTCTAATATACAATTCTAACCTTTTAAACAACCCCCAAGTTTTTTTTCACGTTGTCTCTGGATCCTGCTGAGCAATACAAAAACCACAAACAGCCCCCGGATTATCTTTTTGCCGTTCTTTCACCGGGCAAAGAAACTTTTCACCATCGTATTGTACTTTTAATCCTCCAGGGAATGATGTGCCCACGGGATGAACTGGTTCTTCCAGTATAAATGTGGTGTATAGGGAAATAATCTTGTAAATCTGGAAAAAAACCGGATCAAATCCATCATCTTCTACCTGTTTTTCCTGCTCTAGAAGCAATTTTAAAGCGTTCTTAACTTCCTGCATGTCCAAAGATGTGTTATCATATTCAGGGTGTTCCTTGACCTCCTTAACACGGGCGATGAAAGCCATGGTATAAGCTTTAATGTATTCCTCACGATAACTTCCTTGAATGTACTGGGCATCTTCAATGAGGAAATAACTAGCCTGCATTAAGTCCTGGATTGTAATTAGCCGCGCTTCGGCCTTTAACCTGGAAAGAAGATCATTCCTATGTATTTCATTAAAGGAAAAAATATCCTTTATTTTTTTAATTGACATTACAAAGCCACTTATTTGTTCTGTTAATTAATGAAAGAGTTTGAATTAAAAAAAATTATTCAAACTTTTTTAATTCATTTTTTATTTTATTTTTCATGTGTTCAACGCAAAGTTCTCCATTATCATCCAATCTGGACACATCAGTGGGTTTTAAACCGGCTTCATTGAGTTCTTCCATTACATTGATGTTTTTAGCTGGTTTAACTCCTTTTTGTTCCAGTATTTTAGAAGTACAGTTACCATCACACCCACTGAGTGCTATGATAGGATACTTTTTTATTAGATTTCTAAATCCTTCTCTATCTGCGGAAGTGGCACCCATACAGATGGATATGGTATTATCGGTTTCTGCAACTGTATCTGATGATGTTACACGAGTAACTAAACCGTATGGACTCATTCCACTACATGCAGCCAGTGCTATCTTCTTTTTTTCACTCATTGTATTATCTCCTTGTTATCATCCCATTAATCATTGCTAAATGTTTAAAGTCATTAACAGCCTGATTTTGATTTTTTTAAAGTTAATTTTGCATTCATTTTATCGAATTTATTTTTTACATGTTCATACCCTTTCTCATCGAAGGGACAGTCCCCTATACAGTAAGTACAACCCTGACTACAGCCTATACATCTTTTTTGTATGAATTCTATTTCTTTACCACAGCAGCTCTTGGTTTCTATCAGTGCTTTTTCAGGACAGGCTTTGATACATTTTCCACATTTTCCACAGTAATCAGAGATCCATGAATGGTCAACATTATTATTTAGGGGTAAATTTTCAATATTGGTGAATATGGCTGATATCTTCTGCCGGGGTCCAAGTTCAGGACTTATTAAAAGACCACTCTGCCCTATCCAGCCTAAACCTGCTTTCTGACCAAGTTGTGAGAAGCCCACCATGCCCCCATAGGGATGAGCAACCTGAGTGACGAACCCATTTGCTCGGATAAAGTCCGAAAGTGCGTAGGTTATGTTACCCAGTTTTGCATATGTTGCATCATTTAATTGCTGGGCTTCTGGGCCTGGAGGAGTTTCGATAATATCTTCACCCATCTCCAGAGTTAGAACAATGGCGTTGGGGTAAAGAGGTTCTTCGGCGTTGATTAATTCCGGAATGACTTTTGTGTATCCTATGCTTACAATGCCCATTGCGTGGGCAAATTTCTCAAAACCTTTTAAAAGATCCGGATCAACCATATTTTTAGGTTCATCTGGATTTTTTACCAGTGATTCATCAGGAAATTCTCCTCCACATCCACATTCATCACTTTCTCCTATCTCACTTTCAGGTTTCATATCTCCAGTTTCCCCACAGCATCCCAGATTCATATCTGTTTCTTTTTCAGGGGCCCCTACAATACTTTCCCCACAACATGCAGTTTTATCATCACTCACTGTTTCCTCCTTTAAAGCTCTCACCTGTACACTTGTTATTTTCCCCACCAGACGTTCATCCAGTTTAGGTTCTGTGAAGAAGTGCTGTTTGATGATTTCAACATCTTTAAACCCGGCTTTTTTTATGGTTTCCAGGTAATCTTGTTTTTCCATGGCTCCTGCAGTGCATTCAGACCATGCCTGGAAGCTTTTACGGACTGCATCCGGAAGTTCTCCCTCTGTAACTATATCTGATATTAGTATTCTCCCACCATCTTTTAAAACCCTGAAAACTTCTTTAAAGGCCACAGACTTGTTAGGTGTGAGATTTATAACACAGTTACTGATTATTACATCAATGGAATTATCTTCAATGGGCAAATTCTCGATCTCACCCAGTTTAAACTCCACATTATCATAACCACCAGCTTCAGCATTTTGGGTGGCAGTTTTTACCATTTCTTGGGTCATGTCTACTCCTATGACCTTTCCTGCATCACCTACTTTATTGGCAGCCAGAAAAACATCTATTCCCCCACCTGATCCCAGGTCCAGAACTGTTTCCCCCTTTTTTATCTCTGCTAATGCTGTGGGGTTGCCGCATCCCAGACCAAATATGGCATCTGCAGGGATGCTTTTGATTTCCTCATCAGAGTAACCTACTGCTTTGGCTTGCATGATTATGCCATCCATTTCAGTTCCAGAGCAGCATGAGCAGGAAGAAGAATCTGTTTTATTGGCAATTTTTGAATATCTTTCTTTTACAAAGTCTTTTATTTCTTTTTCTTTCAAATTATCCAACCACCCTGTTAATTTCATATATCCAAATATATCAATATATAGATAAATTGATGAGAATCCTTATAAGCTTTACTATCAACATGGACATTCACAAAAAAAGTTAAAATCATGCCCAAAAAATTAAATCTAAATCAACTTCTGACAGATTAAAGATGAAGATATCCAGGCATATTCCTTCTGGTAATCATTGAGACTGACGAATGAAATTGCAGACATGGTGTAGGATAATAATCCCAGAAGATACTGAGATATATCTTCATCTAAGAGGGTTATCATATTACCGTACTCCCTCACCCTCCGTATGCATTGAAATGCCTTGATAACATCTGAATTATCAAAATTTAATTGAATTTCAGTGGATTGAATGGGTATCTGTGGTATGTCACTGAGATTTTCAGCATCAATGAACTGTTCTTCCAATTCCAAGATGTACTTTAACTTTTCAAGAGAATTTACCTCCACACATTCCAGTTTGAAGGCAGTTTCCAGTTTAGCCACATCACGTAGGATGTGGGAATACCTGGTGGCAGCAAAGTCAATGAGCCACATGTTCAGATCATCATCCAGGAGCACGTTTCTCAGATTCAGGTCACCATGGGTGGAAGTTTCATAGGCACTGACTGATTGGGATCGGCGTTCACTCATTACTTTTTCCACAAAGTACAGTGGATTTATGGATTTTCCAAGACCGTATGGCAGTTCAACGTATTTGTCACCAGATGTGACCCCAAATTTTTCCAATGAAAAACGTTTGATATTTTCGTAGTTAAAGAAAAAGTCGTATTCCTCATAAAGGAACAGTTCCTTTAGCTTGGGCTGCCCATACCAGCTTCGGAGGACGTTTCTGAAGAGTTTATCCAGGGCAGTTAGAACCTCTCCGGTGCCATGGGAGGCATAGTAGTCTTCCATGGTTTTTATGGTGCTTTCCCTGCCATTTATACCCACGAAGTTGTATAATATTCCACCATATTCGGCTATTCTACGGTGGTCTATGATTTGTGTGGCGTTATTTTGTATGTAACGTTTCACATGGTCTTCATATCCTCTAAGCTCATCCCCTAATTCATACCAGGGGCCCAGTTTCATTACAAAAGGCATCTCCTTTCTACCGGAGCGATCCCATGCATCCACCTTGAACACTGCAGAACCACTGTACCCCCCGGTTATGGGATTTAGGTAAATTTCAGTTGCATCCGAAAATATTTTGCTGGTTATGTCCTGGTAGGTGTCATTCCATCTTTCACATTTACCCTGCAGTGTTATTTCCTGTTTTTTTTCAAAAGTAATATCTGATATGTAAGAAACACCAATCAAAGCTTTTTTTAGCCTGGAATTATCTAAAAGATGACACATGTCCAGAAATTCCCCATTCTGGACGATTTTTCTAATCTGCCCGTCCAGGTTACTATTTTTCTTCAGGGGAATGTGTTTGAAGATCACTGCATGGTTATGGAGTAACATTTCCTTGTTTCCAATGTTGGCCGGGTGCAGGTAAAACAGAGAGCCCAGTGCATCTTCATCGAAGCTAGATAGATCACTGGCCAGATCAACACCCACACCAAAACTCACCATGGTTTCACCCTTAAACATTGGCTTAGTGTTTATATTCATCCAGGATTGAATATTATCCGGGTGCATGATCATTTCACGGTTTTTAGGGGCAAATTTCTTGAGGGGTGATATTCTAATTCCGGAACTATATATTTCCCCAATATCTGCCTGGATTGCCAGGCTGATGATGCCCTTAAATGAGGGTTTCATTTTGCGGGCCATCTGAAAAAGGGATGAGTAAAGTTCGTCCATGCTGAATCCTTCGCTGGTTTTGGATTCTGCAAATATGATATCATTGAACTTTCCATCCAGTGCAGCGTTAAATCCAGTGTGGATGGTGACCATTCCTGTGTCGGTTGCTGGTATTAAAAAATCAGGAGTGTTATGTCCATCAGTGGGGAGCCAGACCATGGTGCCCCCAATGGTGATCATTTCCCCCATGATCTCCATGAAGTCGTTCATAGTCTCACCCAGTCCGCCCAGTCCAATGGAGTATTCTGTATCTTGGAACTTCCGGGAATAGATATTATCCTCGTCTAACTGAGCTTTAAGCACCTTGGAAATGTCACCAACTACTTTCAAATTAGAATCAGCAGATGATATATCAAGTATGGTAAATGAAAGCTGTTCATCAGTATATTGTGGGAGGTTACCCCAGTCCACTGGTTCTGATTTAACTGTATCTGACTGGAACTTTAGGGCATCTTTAAGGGTAGGTTTTATGGAAAAAATCTGGTCAAATCCGGCCATTTTCAGGACTTCCATAGGATAAGGTTTCACATTGCAAAGGTGTATCATTCCACCCCTATCTTTCAGGATTCTTTCGGTTCCAAGCAGGCTCCTGATACCTCCACTGCTCAGGTAACTGACATCATCCATGTTAAAAATAACCACTAAATCTGTATCTGTGATAATGGTTTCTAGAGATTCGTTTAACTCCAGCGCACCATAAGCATCCAATCTACCCTGTGGTGTCACTATCAGCACACCATTAACTCTTTTTGAAGTTATATTCATGATTTACTCCCCTAAATTACATGAATTTGCAAATACTTAAAATCAGTTAGGTAGGATTATGAGGTTTTTATCATATATACTAATTTTTTATCTGAATTTTGGGACTTAAAAACCTTTTTAAATATCATTACGGAGATTATTCCACTAATTATAATTTATTAATCCCTGGAAGTGAAATTTATCCAAATACCCGGGTTTTTTTAAAACTTCTTTCTACAGTAGACTGCTGGTTTATAATTCCCCCATAGGAATGATTCTTGATCATCAGTTACAGAAAAGGTACAGTTGTCTGTAAGGCTAATAAGTGCAGCTTTGTGTAAGGTTAAAAAATATATTTTCTCCTGTAGAATTAAAATTTAAAAAAAATAGTAAAGAGACTACTTTGATGTCCCTTTTATAGAACCGGGGGTTTTACCTGAATTTGATTTAAATCCAAAAAGCACCCTGAACATGTTTCTGAATGGTTTTCGGTATATGTGGAAGTGGATCAAGGTCCCCACAACCATCAGGATTGATAGTTCCACATGCCAGAAAGTTAAAGAAGGGTTTAATGCTGTTTTTATACCCATATTTATTAACAACACCAGGATAACCCCAGTACCTCCACTGCCAAGGCACCCTGCAGTGAGGAGTAGATTCCATATTCTTCTATGCTTATTTCTTTTTAGAATTCCCTTTTTAAACAGGAAATGTGTGATGAGGTAACCACCAATAATCAACATGCTTATGGGCAAGACAAAGTAATTGTTTGCATCTCCATTTAGGTTTCCAGAGTCTAAACTGGGAGAATCCTGCACTGTGGTGGCATTTGTATCAACTTGATCCTGCACCTGAGTATCAGCATTTGCTCCGTTTCCATGCCCACTATCCACTGTGGTGGTACTGGTATCATCTGGCGAGGTAGTAGAGGTGTCAGTGGTAGATGTATCGGTAGTGGTAACTGGTGTTGCCTGGGAAAAATCACAGATTCCATCTCCACCTACATCCATGTATCGGGAACACTGCCCGGGAAAAGGGTCATTCACCATTCCGTAGGGGCAAGTGGTGGCACATGAAGAAGACATTGTACTGGCAGCTATGAATGGAATTGTAGAACCTGCTACAAGGAGTTTCTGCTTTAAAGAGCCAGTTTCTAATGTGGATTTTATATTTTCTTTTGATAATGCAGATTTTAGCTTATCCTTTAATGGAACAGATTTTGACTTATCGTTTGATTTAGGAGTATTATCTGATATTTGGTGAGTAACTTTTCCAATCATGATTTCACCCTCCTCTTGGCAGGGATGAATGTGGTTTTAGCGGATTTCCAGTAGGTGTGGATGTGGAAAATTGTTACCAGAGCCAGAGTAATTCCCACTTCAACATGCCAGTAAAGTAGCTGAGGGTTGATTGGTAATTTCACCCCGAATTCCAAAAATAACAGCAGGATGAAACCTGCTCCGGCAGCTATCAGGAATGCAATTCCAATTATGAAATTCCATATATTGACGTGCAAAGCTTTTTTGATTAAATTCATTTTGTATAAGCTGTAGGTGAGTAAATAGCCCCCTATAAAAGGTAGGGCCGGTGATAATATATCGTAAACCATAATTTTGTTCCCCCGAAATTTTTTTCAAGTTTTAAAATTGTTTTAATTCTATTTATAACGTTTTTTTGGAGGTCTTAAAGCTAATAAAAAATTATAAAAATTTTTAAGATTATTTAAGAATTAAATAATTCTTTAAATCTATTTTAAGACCTTAAATTTACATTACACTACTAAATAGATCAACTATATAAAAGTAATTATTCCAAGTTTATGCCCAAATCTTTCCATAATCATGCCCAATTATTTGTTTTAAGATTAAAAAGAATTCTCATGTTTTATATACGATTTTGGGTATGTTAATGGCATAAAATTGGTGCAATTTGGGCATAAACTTGGAATAATCATTTATAAAATCTTAGACTTAGCTTAATGCACACACACCATGGAGGTGAAAATAGGTGAAAATTCCAAAAAAAGCAGCATTAATATGTGCACTGGTGATGATGATCAGCGTAGTTCCTGCCTTTGCATTGAATCAGACTGACAACACCACCACTACCGACCAAACTCAGGGCCAGAACTGTACCGGTAATCAGAGTCAACATAAATATCAGAACAGTCAGGGATCCTGCGATTCTGCAGGTGAAAATTGTGGCAGTTGTGATGGAGATCAACACCAGTACCAGTACGGTCAGAAAAACAGTGCATCAGGAGCTTCAAACTGCGACCAGGGCCACCAGTACCAGTACGGCCAGGGAAACAGTAACTCCGGCACTGGAATCTGTGACGGTACAAACTGCAAAAAAACTAGTTAAAACCTGTGAAAGGTCATTTAAATGACCTTTCATTACTTATTTTTTATAACAATACATAAATAGAGAATTTTCCTGAATTTTTCAATATTATTGATACTTAGTACCAATACCAGGGTGAAAAAGTCATACAGCACATGTAGTCTATTTTTAAACTTTAATCCAGAAATCTTACTGAAAGTTATAAATATTGTATTAATAACCGACTAAATCTTGCAACCAATACTTGTTTTTTGGATTAAATATATTTAGCACCTCTTTGAAATTATTACTTGTATAACAATTATCCAATATAATGATTAATCATTATTAAATAAGTATATATTATGTCATGGTTCTAGGTAACCTGTTAAATAAAGGGAGGCTTATAAACGAACATAAACTTAAAAGTTTTAGGAATGCCATTGGCCATTATTGCTTTTATAGTAATAATGCTAATTCCAATGAACGGTTTAAGCTATCCTGGCCATGCAGCAATTGCATTACTTGTATTCGCCGTTATAATGTGGGCTACAGAAGCAGTACATTTAGCAGTTACTTCTTTAATATTACTATTCATACAGCCCATAATTGGTGTTGCAAGTTTTGATGATGCTGTGATTGGTTTTGCAAACCCAATTATCTTCCTGATGATTGGTGGTTTTATTATTGCCGAAGCAATCCGAAAAAGCGGACTAGCCACACGACTAACTTACGTAATGCTTAATAAATTCGGTACAACACCGGATAGAAGCATCTTCGTGGCAGTATTCTCCACCGGAATATTATCCGCCTGGATTGAAAACGTGGTAGCCTTTGCAATGCTACTACCCATAATCAAGGAAATCATCCCACTAATGGGAGTTGACGACCCTGAAAAAGGTAAAAGCAACTTCGCAAAAGCCATGGTACTCGGTGCATCCTACGGTTCACTCGCAGGAGGATTCGGAACAGAAATAGGAACCGCACCCAACCTAATGGCAGCAGCCTACACCAACATCCCCTTCGCAGACTGGATGATATTCGGATTCCCCCTTGCAATTATCATGATGCTCATCATCTGGAAATTACTAGGCAGAATGTTCAAACCAGAAGTAAAGGGAATAGTAGGTGGGGCAGAAACCATAACAAATAAGCTGGAATCATTAGGCCCCATGACTGGAGTAGAAAAAAAATCATTGATTATACTTCTATTCACCATTGGATTATGGGTTACCACCGGCTTTACTGGACTTAACAGTTATTCTATTGCCCTGATCGGTGCTGTGCTTTTCTTCATATTCAAAATACTCGACTGGAAAGATGCACAGAACGGTGTAGACTGGGGACTAATCGTCTTCTTCGGAGGGGCATTAAGCCTCGGAGCAGCACTACTGCAAACTGGAGCAGCAAACTGGCTTATATCCGATATTGTCGCCATGTTGGGAAGTAATCCATCAACCATCCTTATAATGGTGGTTTTGATGATAATTGCCGTTCTTATAACTCAGGTAATGTCCAACATTGCACTTTCTGCGATATTGGTACCATTATCAGTTACACTTGCAATTGCACAGAACCAACCAGTAGGAACATACGCCGTTCCAGTAGCAATCGCCTGTTCACTATCATTCATGCTCCCAATGGCCGACCCAACAGTAGCAATGGCCTACGGAACAGGATATGTGAAGATCAAGGAAATACTAAAAGCAGGAGTCCCACTAGTTATAATCGGAATTATAGTAACCATTATAATTCTATTGAGCCCCCTTGCAAAACCAGCGCTTGGATAAAAACAGTTTAAAAACTTGAAGTGTAGAATCCGATTCTACATTTTTATTATTTTTTTAAAATAAATTGAAAAAATGGGGAGTTTAAAAACGTGGCAAAAAAGATGGCATATAAAGAGGGTAGGGGTGATTCTGAACCCAATGTATTGCACAAAAAAAAGAGGAATCAAAAACAATTAAAGGTATTAAGTGGGGATGAACTAGATTTAAAAGAAATAATGGATGTTTCTCCGGTCCCCCAATTTGTTATAAATAATGATCACAATGTTATTTACTGGAATCATGCCCTGGAAAAATTGAGTGAAATCAAGGCTGAGAATATTTTAGGGACCAATAAGCAATGGCAAGTATTTTACAATTCTGAAAGGCCATGCATGGCTGATTTTATAGTTAACGGACGTCTTGAAGAAATTCCCAAATGGTACAATACCCAAGATAGCAGATCTAAATTCGTTTTAAGATATCAGGGGCAATCCCAAAATTTAGGAAATTCCTGTGAAGCTGTGGCTTTTTTCCCCATAATGGGTGATAAAGGAAAATGGTTACATTTTACTGTGGATGCAATTAAAAATAATAAAGGTAAAGTAGTTGGTGCAGTAGAGACCTTTGAAGATGTGACTGAACAGATAAATTTACAGGATAAATTCATAAAGACTCTCGAAGAGAATGAGTTACTCCTTAGTAAAATTCATCATAGAACCCGGAATGACCTGCAGATAATAAATTCCATGATAAATTTTCAATCTTACTACACTGACGATAAAAAATCACTGGAACTTTTCAAAGATCTCCAGGACCACATTAAATCAATAACTCAAATCCATGAAAAAATTTACCCTTCCACTGATCTGTTAAACATTGATTTTGGAGTTTTCATTAAAAATCTGGTATTTGACCGACTCAGAGCATATGGAATTGGTAAAAATACCATTCAGGTGGATATTGACAGTAGTAAGATTTTACTTGACATCAACACTGCTATTCCATGCGGGATCATTGTAAACGAACTGGTGAATGATTCAATAAACCGCATTATTTTAACTGGAGAGCTTGAAGAATCTGGAGATGATAAAATTGAAGATCCTCACCAGGTGAAGGGCGAACTAGCAGTTAGAATTAGTAAAAAAGGCGAATTCTTTTTATTGACAGTTTATGATAATGCCAAAGTCTCACCAGAAAATCTGGACATCCAGAGTAACAAAAATGCACTTGATATGTGGTTTTTAAACAAGTTAGCAACTGAATTAGGCGGTACAGTTAGTCTAGAACAGGATAACGGAACTTTATTTAAGATTACATTTAAAAAAAATAATGTGCAAATCTGATTTTCACTTTTTAACCAGTAAAAAATTAACTATTCATACCCCCTAATATTGGTGCTTTTTTTGAATTTATTGAGAATTGAATTATTGAAAATAAAAGAGCTACTACACATCTTGTTTTTGTAATATATATTTAAATTATTATAATAAAACATGGTTTAATCATAAATCAGAATTTAAAATTAACATGATTAATCATTGTAAAATATGTTTATATTAATCTTAAGGCAGTAAGTTACCTGTTAAAATAAAGGGAGGCTTATAAACGAACATAAACTTAAAAGTTTTAGGAATGCCATTGGCCATTATTGCTTTTATAGTAATAATGCTAATTCCAATGAACGGTTTAAGCTATTCAGGTCACGCAGCAATTGCATTACTTGTATTCGCCGTTATAATGTGGGCTACAGAAGCAGTACATTTAGCAGTTACTTCTTTAATATTACTATTCATACAGCCCATAATTGGTGTTGCAAGTTTTGATGATGCTGTGATTGGTTTTGCAAACCCAATTATCTTCCTGATGATTGGTGGTTTTATTATTGCCGAAGCAATCCGAAAAAGCGGACTAGCCACACGACTAACATATGCAATGCTTAATAAATTCGGTACAACACCGGATAGAAGCATCTTCGTGGCAGTATTCTCCACCGGAATATTATCCGCCTGGATTGAAAACGTGGTAGCCTTTGCAATGCTACTACCCATAATCAAGGAAATCATCCCACTAATGGGAGTTGACGACCCTGAAAAAGGTAAAAGCAACTTCGCAAAAGCCATGGTACTCGGTGCATCCTACGGTTCACTCGCAGGAGGATTCGGAACAGAAATAGGAACCGCACCCAACCTAATGGCAGCAGCCTACACCAACATCCCCTTCGCAGACTGGATGATATTCGGATTCCCCCTTGCAATTATTCTAATGCTCATCATCTGGAAATTACTAGGCAGAATGTTCAAACCAGAAGTAAAGGGAATAGTAGGTGGGAGTAAGACCATATCCGATAAAATGGAATCTCTGGGACCCATGAAAAATGTAGAAAAGCTTTCATTAGCCATACTCATTTTTACTATTGGATTATGGATTACCGCCGGCTTTACTGGACTTAACAGTTATTCTATTGCCCTGATCGGTGCTGTGCTTTTCTTCATATTCAAAATACTCGACTGGAAAGATGCACAGAACGGTGTAGACTGGGGACTAATCGTCTTCTTCGGAGGGGCATTAAGCCTCGGAGCAGCACTACTGCAAACTGGAGCAGCAAACTGGCTTATAACTGATATAATGGGCTTACTGGGAAGTAACCCATCAATTATCCTCATAACTGTAGTTCTGATGATAATTGCCGTTCTTATAACTCAGGTAATGTCCAACATTGCATTAGCAGCCATACTGGTACCATTATCAGTTACACTGGCAACTGCACAGGGACAACCAGTAGGAACATACGCCGTTCCAGTAGCAATCGCCTGTTCACTATCATTCATGCTCCCAATGGCCGACCCAACAGTAGCAATGGCCTACGGAACCGAGTACGTGAAGATCAAGGAAATACTAAAAGCAGGAGTCCCACTAGTTATAATCGGAATTATAGTAACCATTATAATTCTATTGAGCCCCCTTGCAAAACCAGCGCTTGGATAAAAAAAGTGTAAAAACTTTAAAGTGTAGAATCTGATTCTACATTTTTATTTATTTTTTAAAAAAAATCTAAAACTCGAAAATGATGGAATAAATGAATAGAGGTTTTAAAAATGTTTAAAAAAATATTGTTACCTACAGATGGTTCAGAAGCATCCGAAAGAGCTGGAGAATATGCAATTTCTGCTGCAAATTTGAGTGGTGCAGATATAATTGTGTTAAACGTGATTGATACCGATTACCTGAACGCGTTACCACAACAGGATCTAAGAGAAAAACTAGATGAACAAATGCGTGAAGAAGGAAAAGAAGCTGTTGAAAAGTTCAAAAATAAAATTGAATCCGAAGAATGCGCAGGCAACTGCAAAAACATTAATTTATTAACCTTAATTAAACAAGGAAAGCCTGAAGATGTTATCCTAGAAACAGCGGATGAAGAAGGTGTTGATCAAATAATAATGGGCAAATCAGGTAAACATGGATTGGAGAAGTTTTTAATGGGCAGTACTACCGAAAGAGTGGTTAGAAGAGCTAAAATTCCTGTTAGCATCATATCCTAGATTTATGCACATTCTAATAATTTGAAATATTCTAAAAAAAAGTTCCCTGGGAAAATAGTAAAACCTGGTTAAAAATACATTAAACAGCTTGTTAATAAATAAACTTGCTGATAATAGTAAAAATTGTTAATTCTTTATTTTTAACCTTACTATTTACCTGCTTCCGCTTTTACACTCTGTGATATCACGCCAGTAGACTGAAATCCCATCATCAGATGGATAAACACTGATATCAAACCAGTGATCATTTTTAGAAAATTCAGAAATTTCAAAGTGTTGTATTTCCTTATCTCCCATTGCTTTACGTAACCGGGTCTCATATACAGTTCCTGTAAATTCAGGGAACCTTTCCCACAGGTTTTGTCCCAGGAGATCATCTGCATCTACACCCAGATACTCGGCAGCACACCGGTTAACATAGATGAAATTCCAGAAATTATTCAATGCCATGAATCCATCCTGTATACTATCTAATATGTTGGTTACTTGTTGTTTTCCACTTTCCAGTTTTTCTTCGGCCTGTTTGCGTTCAGTGTCATCAAAGACATAGCCTTTAACCTGGACCAGTTCATCAGAATCATTGAAGATACCCACCAGATTGGCAATAACATGGATCCGCATAATATCATATCTTCGCTGCCAGCTTTGAAATCCCATTATTTTACCTTCGCTTTTGAGACGGGTAACCATATAAGGCCAATCAAACGGGTTTGACTCGGATATATTCCATTTAAGTGCATTTTCAATGGTATCAAAGCCGTAAATCTCGGCAAAGGCAGGGTTGCACTCCAGTATTTTTCCATCTAAGGTGGCAATGAAATCCCCAGTGAGATCTTCATCAAATAAACGATGATATTTTTCTTCACTCTGCTTTAAGGCTTCCTCGGCTTCCTTACGTTCGGTGTCATCGAAAACATAACCCTTAACCTGCACCATCTCTCCCTGATCATTGGAAATACCCACCACATTAGCCACAACATGAATCTTCATGTTATCTGGTCTTATCTGCCAGCTTTGATAATCCTGTATTTTACCTTTATCCTGGAGGCGAGTGATAAGGTTCTCCCAGTCATGGGTGTTGAATTTGGAAATATTAGATCCAACAGCTTCTTCACTATCTTTAAACCCATGTATTTGGGCAAAAGCAGGGTTACATTCCAGTATTTCACCATCTAGCGTGGCAATGAAATCCCCGGTTAAGTCTTCGTTAAAAAGTCGCCTGTATTTTTCTTCACTTCTTTTTAAAGCTTCTTCAGCTTCCTTGCGTTCGGTGTCATCAAAGACATAACCTTTAACCTGGATTAATTGACCGGATTCATCGAACATGGCCACCACGTTACTGACAATATGGATATTCCTCCCGTCAGGCCTCTGGTGCGTTGTCTGGTGGCCCTGGATTTTATGGTCGGTTTCAAGGTTTTTTATTAAATTTTCCCAGTCATCCGGGTTGAAATCTGCTATATTAGCTTCTAGAGCATTTTCACGACTAGAAAACCCATATATTTCTGCAAAAGCAGGGTTGCACTCCATAACTGCACCTTCAGGAGTGGCGATGAAATCCCCAGTCAGGTCATCCTCAAAGAAACGACGGTATCGCTCTTCACTTATATGGAGTTCTTCAGTTCTTTCGGAGATGACTTCCTGAATCTGGACCAAATAGCCGGAATCAATGGTTGAAACTGTTCCCTCGATTAATAAAGGATCACAAGAAGTAAAAATAAAATAATCGCGAATTTTTCCAGAATCAAGTTGGGTTTGGAATCTGATAACACCCTTTTCCCTGATTTCATCCCTTTGGCAGGGGATAATTGGATTATGGAATAGGTTAATCTCGGGCAGGTCCTTTAATTTAGGTAATCCTATTAATTTTATTGCAGCAGGGTTAGCATCCACCAGTTCCCCTTCTTCATCATAAAGAAGAATTCCCATGGGAGATTTATCGAATATTTCCTTGAAAATATGGTAATAGCTTTTTACCGTTCATTCCCCCTGATAATCCATTATATAACTTTTATGTATTCATTGTCCTTGCTAATTATTATGGTTTGGGGATAAGAGTTGGGGATATGAGATTTTTTGTAATTTGAAAAAAGATTTGTTTATCAGAACTGGTTGAAAAATTCAACCTATTTCAAATAAAAATAATACTCCTCTAGATCAAAGCTTTTTTTAAACATTCCTAAAGACATATAACATTTTTATCAGTTTAAATAAACCGATTCATAGTATTTAATAAAATAAATCACTGATTTTAGTTAATCAAATGAATTACAATTAATTTAATTTGATTTTGAATAGTTAGTATTAACCAAAAGTAACATTTAAATATGCTTACAATATATTGTTGTTTAGTTGTAAAATTGTTATCAAACAAAAATTGGGCGGGGGCCTATGAAACACGAACTAAGTAATGAAGAATTTAAATTTTCAAATTTAATATGCCACAGAATCCCTGAAAGAACCTTTAAAATTAGGGGTCATTATTTTCCTGTTTGTTCAAGGTGCACAGGATTCTATATAGGGGCATTTTCCTATTTTATTTTAGCTTATTTTGTTTACGTCGAGTATACTGTTTATTTAATTTCTATCGCAATAATAATGTTAATTCCTGCTTTTTTAGATGGTTTTACGCAATTAATTGGTTTAAGATTGAGTAATAATGGGTTAAGATTATTAACTGGATTAATTGGAGGATTAGGTCTTGCAATTATCGTCAAAGCAATAAAATGGATGATAATTAGTAGTTGATGTTTTTTTAATTATCAAAAAAATAGGAGCGATTAAATGACAAAGATTTGTCCTAATTGTAATCAAGCAAACGTAGATTCTGCAGGATTCTGTCAGAATTGTGGTACAAAATTAAAAGAATCTGTAACTGCACCATCAGAAAATAAAAAGCCAAAAGGTGGAGCAAGTGGATGGTGGAGTAAACAAAGTTCAGGTGGAAAAGCAGCCATCCTGCTGGTAGGAGTTTGTGTTATCGGACTCATAGTAATTGTAGGTTTGGCAGGGATGATTTCTTCTGATAAAACAACTTCAACATCTTCATCCTCTCCATCTGTAAGCACATCTTCACAACCAACAGGAAACATAACCGTACTAAGTTCAAGTGCAAGACGAGATAGTATAGGAAATTACATAGTTTCAGGTGAAGTTCAAAACAATTATAATACTGATAAAAAATATGTTGAAATCAGCGGAACCGGATATGATTCAACTGGTAAAGTTGTTGCAACACATACAACATATGCCAGCCTTGATTCCATACCTGCAGGAGGCACATCACCATTCACACTTTACTTGGATGATGAAAATGACCAAATAACAACATATAAACTGCAAGCACAAACATAATCCCTAAAAATATTTTGAATGAGGTTTCCATAATCCTCACTTTTTTAATTTTTTTTAAAAAACTGTAATTTTTAATATAGCTAATTAATCAAACATTGAACTGGTTTTAGGTGTTATAATTGAATACAAAATTAACAGGGAGCAAATAAACCTTTTTTATCAGAATTATGGCCTAAAATAATAATAAATCAAAAAAGGAAAATTAACCACCCTCATTTGATAGGATATTGAATTATTGTCCGGATAAAGTGTATCAATCTTTATTAGTACTTAAACTAAAGTACAGTATTTTCGCCAATGGGTGGATAAATGATCTTTATTTTAAAAATTGAATGATCATAACTTATTTATAATATATCAGAGCATGAAAACAAACATATTTAATGATTAAGTAGTATATAACTCTTATGTAAATTTTTTTCATGATCAAAATGCAGTATTATTGTTATATTTTGTTCGGTTTTTAATAAGTATAAATTGATGAATAACAAAATAATAAAATATGGATTTAGAAGTTCTTAGTAAATTAGATGAGCTCAAAGCAGCGGAATATGGGAGAATTAAGAAAAAAGTTAAAGAAAATAATGTTGACATATTAGATTTTTATCCAGATCTTGACTTAATAACACCTTATACTAGTTCAAATTCTGCTACCTCTAACAATATTAAACCCTATCAACTTTTACCTTTCTTTAAAACTATAATTGTAGATGTAATTCCTTTACCTAATGAGGATTTATTTGAAAGATATTATGGGGTGTCTGTTGAAGAATTAATCGAATTAGAAAGAAAAGAAAGGGCGGTTATTAGACTTCCGGGTCTTTATTCTCATTATAAAGGTTTGGATTACCTTGATCCGATTTTATCTAGAAGACCTCATTCATCTTTTTTGGTTAATTTGGTATTCGGATCATTAATTAATGATAAGATAGTCGAACAAAGTGAAGAAATAGAAAATTTTTTTAAGGAAAAGGATTTTGATTTTGGTAATAATGTTTCTATGGAAATGGGAATGATTGATCCATTAGTTTTGGTCTCTTCTGATATAATAACTGGCAATAAACCTTATTTGGGTAATTTTACTAACAACGATTACATAAAATTCACACGAAATAATTTTCTAAAGTTGAATTACGCAGGTTATAATAATGTTAATAGGTTCATAAAGGGGATATTAGATGCCGGTCACGGCAGGTTAGATTGGGCTTTTTCATATTCATCTGCTTATGCCTCTTTTTTAGCTGATCCTCTTCTTAACTCTTTAAATGGAACTCACATGGCGAGCTACAACATGAAAGAGATTTTGAATGATCTAATTCTTAGAACATCTAATGAAACCCTTAAAAAGGGTTTTTTGAGCAAAAGTAGTGAAATATTGTCATATGATCTAGGTAGAACATTGTCTGAAGAAATCGTAATGCATCTACCTTTAAATATAGATGATGCCCTCGCTTTTGATTCAGAAGGAGCTATTGATGCTTTAAACAGTTTAGAAAAAGTCATAACTGATAAAAATAGTGATGAAATTATCGAATTTACAAGTACTCTTCAAAATGAACTTTCTGAAGCTGGTCAAATTGTGGAAGGGATGAGAGATGCAAAAGAAAAACACACAACTAATATATCACATATATCCACAACAATCAGTCTTTTGGGTGCTGGAGCTGCCTATTTGTCGGAAGATCCTAATATAAAACCCATTCTATATGCTACTTCTTTAATCTCAAAGGTGATTGGTTCGACTGTTAAGACAGAATCAATTCAGAAATTAATAGAAGGAGTCTTCAAACTAAATAAAAGTGATCATGTTCTATTTTTATATAAAAATCATGGAAAATTTTCAATCACTCCAAAAACTAGGGAAATAAGAGTTTTAAACAGTAAAAAAGCATATAGTGATACTTTATCAATGAAATATGATTATTATGAATATATTTACAAAAATATACCTATTTTAAGGGTTTTAATTGATATAACTGCACGTATGATTGTTGGTAAAGGTCTTTCCTTAAAGTATACTGGCAATGATGAAGTCCCAGATACTAAAATGATGGAAATGTTAGAAAAGTGGAGAGATGAGAATTTACATGATGAATTAATTATATTGCAAATGAAATATTCATTGCTTTATGGAAAATCGTTTTTCTTAAAAACAGTGATTAAAAAAGGCAAAAAACGGGACATTAAACTTAAAATGATTCATCCGAAAATCATCAGGCCATTTTATAAAAATAGGAAGCTTAAAGGATACAAAATTCTGAATGAACGAGGAGATGAACAATTATTCCATAAGGATGATATCGTCGATTTCAAGCCAACTACAAGAAATATATCCTTTGTAGAGAAGTACATCTACTTATTCGATGAGATTTACCCAAATATAACTAATAAAGAAAATAGGCCTAAATTACTTTATGATATTTTATTTGAAGATATGGATAAAGCTGGAATTTTATCCCATCAAAGTTACGGGGAATCCGAAGCTTTATTTTTAAATTCATTGAAACTCGCTCAGTTCTTAGAAAATTGGCTTTGGACTGCTATAATACTTATGTCCATTGGAGATCTTAACAGACAATACAATTCCAATGAAAAAGCCCTTGAATATTATTTAAAGGCCAATGATCATATTGAGGGGAAAGTATTCAGTGGGCTGATGGAAAAAATAGAAATGGATTTGAATAATAGGATTATAGAAACCCAACAGATCCTATGGTTTAAAAAAACATAATCAAATGACATCTCCTTATTGATCCTATTATCTATTGTTTATCATCACTATATTCAACTTCATTGTACCTTTCAATGAGAAAAACAATATATGTCCCTGTAAGTCTCAGAACAAAATCTGCATAACTTTTTTCCATCTCTTTAATATCTACTCCTTGTCCATGCCCAATACCCTCCATATTTCTAATAATATTTGGGCCCTTCTTTAAAACGGAAAAAAATGGACTTACTAAATCTCTAAAACTAGAATCAATTATATCTGTCTCATCCTGAACTTTTTGCACAAGTGTTGATATTTTTTCCTTAGCAGGATTAAAATCATGATTTTTTTTCTTTAAAATTGTTTTTAGGGTACTTTCATAAGATTTGTTAGCTTTATGAATTGCGTCATCATATTTTTCATATCTGTAATCATCCAAAGCACGTTCAAACTCATTTAATGGACCCCTAAAGTTTGTATCATTCAATAAAAGTAAAGGTTCTCTGATTGTTTCAACATACAAATACTGCGAGTTAAATGGTACAACAATATATGGTAATTTTGGTAAACTGACAGGAACAATTTCATAGCCTATTTTATCTATCCTGAAAATTTCATTAATTATATTAATGAATTCTTTAAATTCTTCTTCTTTTTTAACAAATTGAGGGTTGGGAGGTCTTTCAATTGTTTTTCCAGTGCTTTTTACCACACTTCGTGATCCTTCTACTAAGATCCGATATAATGGACTATCATCATACTTTAAGCTAATCAAGATTTCAATTGCTGAAAGAAATTCATTTTCATCACATGAATACAAAAAACCTTCAATGATCTCATTATTATATAAATTATCTGATATTTCTCGCCCTAACTCCATTCTAAGTGTGCCAATAAGATCAGATAGCTCTTCATCACCAGTATTGTCCAGAATATGATTAATAATCTTAAATCTGACTTTATTATCAAGATCATAAGAATAGTAATCTGGGATTTTCCCTTCTAGTCTTTCCATTCGTCGGAAAAATAAATCTCTTATTGGATATAACATACTACCACTTAGATAATTTATTTATCTCAATTCTGTTGACCATTACTTCGTTATATCGGCATATTACGAAGTTCGAGTTTCAAACTAAATTTATTAAAACCATTTTTCATCAGATCTCTAACTTCCACAAAAATAAATTAATTTAATAATACTTTAATCTATGTTTCAACCCCCATTAACCCACCAGAAATATCCAATTTCTGTCATTAACTGACCTGATATTGATAATATAATGAAATATAAAATTAATAACTCTAAACTTGCACTAAATATAATGTTACATGTACCCTAACTGACTGATATTCCTGGCAGATGGAATGTTATTTCAACTGTCAATCACATATAATAATTTTAGTCACTAAAGTGAATGATCTACCTATTGATTTATTCATTAACATGAGGTTTTATTATGAAAAGGGATGTTATCAAAATCAATGAAGAAAAATGTAATGGATGTGGCAGTTGTGTTACCGGGTGCCCTGAGGGTGCACTGCAGGTCATCGATGGTAAGGCCCGTTTGGTAAGTGATCTTTTCTGTGATGGACTGGGGGCCTGTATTGGAGACTGCCCCGAGGGGGCCATAGAGATTGAAAAAAGAGAAGCTGAACCATATGATGAATACAAGGTCATGGAGAATATTGTAAAAGCTGGTCCTAACGTTACCAAGGCCCATCTGAAACATCTTCATGAACATGGTCAGACCAAATACTTAAACGAAGCTCTCAGCTTCTTAAAAGGAAAAAATATTGAAGTACCAGATTATGAAGAGGAAGCACCCCTGGCCTGTGGATGCCCTGGTTCGGCAATGCAGGTTCCAGAGCCCAAGTCTGGAAGTGGGGAATCTCCACAGATTCTAAGTGCAGAACTGGGTAACTGGCCAGTACAGCTGCAGCTTCTAAATCCCAATGCACCCTACCTTAAACATGCGGATCTACTCATTACTGCCGATTGTGTACCCTTTGCCTACCCAAACTTTCATCAAAGATTCTTGAAGGACAAGATTCTGATAATTCTCTGCCCTAAACTGGATAAGACCATTGAGGAATACGTGGATAAGTTATCTGAGATTTTCACCAATCAGGATATAAAATCCATTACCATAGTGCACATGGAAGTTCCCTGCTGCTCTGGTATTGAAGTGATAGTCAAACGTGCCCTGGAAAAAGCCCAGAAGAATATAATCATTAAGGACTACACCATTTCCATAAATGGGGAAATAATTTAACAACAATTATTTGATTCATATAATGAATTGTATAAATCCAGTAATGAAAATATAAAATCCAGTAAGAGGAGGTCAATAAAATGAAAGTAATTGGATTTAATGGAAGCCCCCGGGAGGGGAGTAACACTGGAATTATGATTGAAGAAATATTAAAGGGTGCCAGTGAAGCAGGAGCGAGTACTGAACTTTTCAATCTGAGCGCAATGAATATCGCCCCCTGTAAGGCATGCATGCACTGCAAGGCGAATGAGGGAGAATGTGGTACTGACGATGATATGCAGATTGTCTACTCCCAGATAAGAGATGCAGATGCATTTATACTGGGATCCCCTGTTTACATGTGGCAGATGAATGCCCAGGCAAAGCTCTTTACTGACCGGCTTTTTGCCAACTTCAAAACTGGATTTGAAGAAAAATACGGCCAAAAAAGCATGGCTCTGGTATTCTCACAGAACAACCCTGATGAAAACATGTTTAAGGAATACTTTTACTACACCCGTAACATGTTCGACTTTTTAGGTTACAATGTGGTGGACATGCTCACCTCAACAGAAAACAGTATTCCAGGAGAAGTTAAAAACAAAAAAGAGGTTATGGACCAGGCCAGGGAAATTGGTTGGGAATTAGTCAAGGGATAACTTTGGTCATGCATATTTTGCATACCATGCCATCCTAACTTTTTTCCTATTAGATCAACTTTTTCCTATTAAATCAATGAACTTATCCATGTCCCGGACATTGAAGACAAATTTTTGACTGGCATTGGGCCCACGCATGGACATCAGGCAGCTAACTGCAGATTCTCGCTGGTAATCCTCGAAGATGTTTTCAAACCAGCCTGCATCCTCTTTTTGAGTGAAAGTAATCTCCATAACACTGGAATGCTTTTCGATACGGCAGTTCCTATCTTTTAAGGCCTCTTTTAACTTTCTAATTTTATCATCAGATTCCATTGTATCTCCTTCACAGTTAACCCTTAATTCTGTTTATAAATTATAAATTATAGCCTTAAACTAATCTATATCCCATTAATAAGTGCATAAATCCTCAATTTTAAGTACATAATTCTACAATTCAAATTTAAATAGCAACTCATTCAAACTCTTGGAAACAACCGGGGAGTATTATTCATGTATTCTAGGTATTCTTCACCAAACTTGAGGATTAATTCCTTCTCTTCTTTCTTCATTCTAATGATCAATCCAGCTATGAATAAAATGAAAAAAATCAAGCCCCATACATTCTGTGATATAATGGCCACTCCTGAAAACAGGACTAAAATACCAGTTCCTGATTCTCAGTTGTTTTTGAAAGTGGCACCCAGTTTTTACCTAATTCTCTCCGGACCATTAAATTAAAGCCCATACCCACAAACATCACCAAAAAACCAATTAATACGATGATTGTACTGTAAATTCCAGTGTAAAACGTGATCAGGACTGCCATCATTAGACCGGTCTGGGGAACAGTCAGGGCAATGGAGGTGTAATCCTTCTCTTTTAGTATACTGGGCCAGCCTTTGATCTGGGCACCGTATTTACGTGACACGTGTAAGGAGATGAAACTGTAGACCAGGAAGATTACCAGGAAAAGGTAGAGCAATGTTTGGTCATATCCCAACAGGAAATAGCTATAGGCCAGTGCCAGTATAAAGAGTGAGAAAATGGCTATGTCCTTATTTTCTACTATTTTTATCACCATCCACAGGATTTGCCTTTAAATGAGATTATAATTCATTTTGTATTTTTAATTCATTAATTTTCCTTAATCCATTACTCTTATCTTAAACTGAATATACCTGAATCATCAAATCTTAGTTAATCTCTAAATCCTACTAATCAACCCTAATTATCCCTAACCCACTACTGTATCATCAAACCCTTGTTTACATCCTTAATCATTTGCCTGTTTTGATTTTAATCTTTCCTGTCTGTAAACCTTGTAGGCGGCGTAGGTTATTCCCAGTATGAGTGGTCCTATGAAGAGTCCTGGAATTCCCATGGTCACTGCCCCGTAGATGAATCCCAGTAGGAATACCAGTGGATGTACCTCTGAGTACTGGACTGAAATGCGGGGGCGGATGTAGAAGTCGGTGGTGGTTTCAATTATCCAGCCAAAGATAATTACCAGTATTCCCTGGGTTGTGTTTCCAGTGAGGATACTGAAAAGTCCTATGGCCCCGTATACTATCCATGGTCCAATTATGGGTATGAACATGGCTATTCCGCTGATTATGGCCAGTAAGATCACGTAGGGATAACCCAGGAAGTAGTACACCACTCCTGAGAGGACACCCAGGATGGCTGCTGGGATGATGTTACCAACTATGATACTCTTCAGGACATCATCAGCACCATTGAGGACTTCACGGTAGAAACCTTTATCCTTATCTGGTACCACGTCTTTTATGTATTGAACTATTTTATCCCCGTCTCTGGCAAAATAGAATATTGAAAAGATCAATATAAGGATTTGTGCAGCTAAAGCAGGAATAGAACTAACCATATTGATTAATGAATTGGTTATGGTAGATAAGAGTTGCAGGATCCCTGATTTTATGGCATCAGTGATGTTCTGGGTGATAGCTGGTGAAAGGCCCAGTTTTTCCACTGCACCATTGATGTGGCTTAAGTCCATGGTGGAGTTTACTGCAGTGGCCTGCTGAACCGAACCCAGGAGTAAACTGGAAATACCTAAAATCTGGGTGATGGTAAAATACAACAGTAGTGCAATGGGGATGGTCAGGAGGATCATTCCCAGGAAAATAGATAATGTATCGTATTTAACGTAAGGTTTGATCCTACAGGAAATGAAACGTACGTAATAGGCCAGAATAGCCCCAAAAATCACCATAGTTACGATGGGAGATAAAACTACCAGGGATAAAATGGTTAAAAGTAATAAGAGTGGAAATATGGTTGAAGAGGACATTTTTTTAATTTGTGAAATCATTAGTACACCTGTAAGTTTGAGTAGTGTTCATTCTCTAAACTTTCCGGTTAATAGCTTTATGTCAATCCTTACCTTCACCAGGGAATCCATTTTCTTAACTGTTTTAACAATATTTTTTCATGAATTTTTTGGCCATTTTCCGAGTTTTGGGGCTGATACTGTCTAATTCATCTTTCACAAATTCATTAACCTGTTCTTTATAATTTATTTGTTCATAAAATTTATAAAATAGTTCTATGATATCTGATTTCAACAAGGCTTTCTGTTTTAGAGAAAAATCACACCTTTCATCCACATCCAGAAGAATATCAGTTATATTATCAGTTAATTCACCTTTACTTTCCAGAATTTTTGCCGTGTTTTGAACGCACTTGCGGGCAGTCATGAATTTTTCATCATTTATGTGGCTGTAATAATCTGTAAATACATTTGAAAATTTGTTTTCTTTATCTACAGGGGTTAAATTGGCTAAAAGAACCAGTCCAAAATCACGGTGATAAGAATTGGGGTGATCTAAAATCAATGCAAAATCATCCCAGTACTGATAAAACAGTTCAGGTCTCATCTGACTGGCCTGAGAAATTATACTGTAAGAATGGTGGTAAACCATTATTTTAGGGTGATTCAACATCAAATGAACTATTTCATCCCTAATTTTAGAGTCTTCAATGATTCTTTCAACAAATTTTTCTTTGTTAAAGTTTTTATCGGATATTTCCAGGATTAAATCTTCCTCAGAAAACAAAAAGACCACTTCTTTACATTTTTTCACGGATTTTAAGCAGAATTTTCTTTAAAGATCCTATTTCTTCATCCTGGAGGTTTTCGAACATTTTTCGGGCCATTAACATTCCTTCTTCATCCATTCTTTCCAGAAGTTCCTTTCCTTCCGGTGTTAGTTGAATTAGAAGTTTTCTTCGGTCCTTTTTACCCACGCTCCTGTTGACCAATCCCTTTTCAACCAGCCGGTCAATGGTCCGGGTAGGGGTGCTTACTGCCACACCCAGGGCTTCAGCAATCTGCTTCATGGTCTTGGGTTCCTGGGGACCGATGACATAAATAGCATTGGCCTCGGCTATGGTTAGGTTTTCATAGCTTTTCAGGGTTATTTCAGCCGTTTTAAGTATCTTATCCCCTATATCATCGAACAGTTCGATGATTATCCGTAAATCTTTATCATCCATATCCAACTTTCTATTACTTTCCAGATATAAATATTCCGATAAGTATATATTATACAAAACATACATTCTGTTATACATATAGTTTGATATGCATACTATTTGCCACACAGAATAAATCATGGAGAATGGGCATGGAAAATGAAAAAACCGTAAACTCAACAACCAGTAACGTATCAACGAATAAGAAAGGATTCTTAAATTTAAGTCTATTTTTACTCTTGCAGGGGCAGTTCATATCGATGATGGGAGATATGATCTATGAAATTGCCCTTGGATTCTGGGTACTGGCCTTTACCGGCTCCCCCGCACTCATGGGAACTTTGATGGCCACTTCTCTTTTACCTGGTGTGATCTTATCGCCCTTTGCAGGAGTAGTGGTGGATCGATCCAACCGGAAGAGACTGATGATCTTAATGGACTTAATAAGGGGAATCACTATTATAATAGTTGCCATAGCAGCGATAATGGGATTACTCCAACTGTGGATGGTTTTCCTGGCAGGCATTATTTTGGGAATAGGTGGGGCCTTTTTCGGACCTGCAGCAATGTCAGTGCTACCCCAGATGGTTCCCCGGGATAAATTAACCAATGCCAACTCCCTTTTCGGGGTTTCCAACACCGGTGCCGATATCCTGGGAAACTCACTGGGAGGCATACTCTACGTTTTAATAGGAGCACCCCTGATGTTTCTTTTAAATGGAATATCATTTATATTATCTGGAATTTCCATAAGTTTCGCTAAGATCCCTAAAAGCAGAGAATCAAAGATAACCACCGAGAATTTCCTTTCAGACCTTAAAGAATCCACGCAATTTGTCTGGAAATTAAAGGGATTACTCTATATCCTATTGATATTTTCAATATTCAGCTTTCTGGTTCACATTGCTGTGGTACTACTCATACCATTATTTCAGTTCACACCCGGTCTGGGAGCAGCAAAATACGGAATAGCAGTGGCTTGTTTCACTGTGGGCGTATTTATGGGGATGGTGGTTCTCTCAACAGTCAATGTACATCCATCCAAAAAGGCAACATTAATGCTGATTTCACTCACTATCAGTAACCTGTGCCTGATCCTCTTTGCCCTCACCACCCAGTTCTATTTAATGGCTCTGCTTCTTTTAATCGCCGGTCTTTCAGAATCTGTGGTTAATGTGTTTATCCTTTCATCTATTCAGTCAGTAGTGCCTGACGAGATGATGGGTAAGGTAATGGGACTGGTAGGAACCATTACCATGGCCCTCACACCCCTAGCCATGGTTACCGGGGGTGTGCTGGCCGAAATATTCCCCATACGAACAATATTCCTGGTTTGTTTTGTGGGCAGTTTCCTGGTCTTTGTGAACCTCTTTTTCATTAAATCTGTGCGTAGATTCATTAACTTCGACCCGACCAGGGATAGTAGGGAGGATCTAATTTGAAGTTAAGGCATGAATATCCGGAAGAATTGGGTATTAAAGAAAAGAAGGTTTCTTTGATAGTGGAGTTCATGGAAAATTTTAAATACTAAACTGACTAATCAGTCTAATAGTTAAGTTCAGGATGTCAGAAAATTGAAGGAAAAAGAACAGAAAATACTGGATACATCCCTTAAACTCTTTGTGGAGAAGGGTTTTCACGGAACTTCCACCGCTGAAATTGCAAAAACTGCAGGAGTAGCTACTGGTACGCTCTTCCATTATTTCAAGACCAAAGAAGAACTCATTGATCGCCTTTATATTTACACCAAGGAAAGCATACTGGAAGAGGTTCAGGGGGATTATGATGAGAACAACCCATTTAAAGAAAATGTTAAATCATTATGGTTGAAATTTGTGTGTTTGGGAATTAAAGACCCTTATAAATTCAATTTTATAATGACATTCCACTGTTCTCCCTACATTACCTCATTTACCAAGGGAAGAATTGAAGAAAAATTTGTGGAACTGCTTGAAATTTATAAAAAAGGATTTGAAGAGGGTGAAATTAAGGAAATCTACGATGAACTTCTCATGGATTATTTCTGGGGTAACATACTCAACACCATAATGCACTTTGAGCAAAACCCTGAAAAAATGAATAAAGAGAATGTAGATCTTTCCTTTGAACTATTCTGGGATGGAATATCCCGGTGAGTGTATATTTTTATGTGAAACTATTCGACTGACAGGTCAATCTATAACGAGGTATTAACCATGCAGTACAGGAAAAATAAGAAAAATGGTGATGAAATCTCGACCCTGGGATACGGTGCTATGAGATTGCCTACTAAAAACGGCAGGATCGACAAAGAATTGGCAAAAGAGCAGATATATTACGCTATTGACCAGGGAGTGAACATTATTGACACTGCGTACCCTTACCATGGTGGCTCAAGTGAATCATTCCTGGGAGAAATCCTTAAAGATGGATACCGGGAGAAAGTAAAACTTTGCACCAAAATGCCGTCATGGTCTGTTAAAAAATATGAAGACATGGAAAAATACCTGAAAATTCAACTTGAAAAGCTCCAGACAGACTGTATTGATTATTATTTGATTCACAACCTGAGCAAGGTAAGTTTTGAAAAACTTAAAAAAATAGGCGTTCTTGAATTTTTAGAAGATGCTAAAGCAAAAGGGAAAATAAATAACATCGGTTTTTCATTTCATTCTGATTTAGATTCTTTTAAAGAAATTATAGACACGTACAATTGGGATGTTTGTCTAATTCAGTACAACTATATGGATGAAAAAAATCAGGCAGGTACTGAAGGATTAGAATACGCTCACTCCAAAGGAACAAACATATTTATTATGGAACCTTTAAAAGGCGGGATTTTAGCTGGTAAAATCCCTGATAAAGCACAAGAAATTTGGGAGGAGTCTGACACCAGAAGAAGTCCTGCTGACTGGGCAATCCGTTGGGTCCTAAACCATCCAGAGGTTACCACTGTTTTTTCGGGTATGGGTGAACTGGACCAGGTTGAAGAAAATTTAAAGGTATCAGATGAAGTTTTACCTAATTCATTAACTGAAGAGGAATTAGAACTTTATGAAAGGGTTAAAGAAGTTTATAAAGATCTCATGAAAGTCGATTGTACTGGATGTGGTTACTGTATGCCCTGCCCTCGTGGAGTGGACATACCCCGCTGCTTTAACTTCTACAACCAAAAGTACATGTTCAATGAAAGTCCGTCTTTTGATTATCTTGCAATATTAGGAGGAGTTTTTTCCGGCCAGGAAGCCTATGCTGGGCTCTGCAATGGTTGTGGCAAATGCGTGAGGGCCTGTCCTCAGAATCTGAAAATACCTGAATTATTAACTGATGTTTCCAGTGAACTTGAAGGTCGTGGCTTTAAATACAAATTAAAAATCACAGGAGCAGTGATCATGCCAGTTTTTGAAGTTTTTATCTCGTTAAGTGATCGACTCTCCCGCCGATCTCGATCCTAAACTTTTTAATGATAAAAAAAATCAATTTTTTAACTTATTGTTTAAATCCAGCCGTTCTTTGTAATTTAAATCTTTGAAAGTGATTTTATATTCTGTTCATGGCTCCGGTCCAGGTTATTCACAATCAAGTTGATTAATTAAGGAAAAGTTAGACTAAAAAACAAAACAACTGTTATAACATTTATTTACATGCAAAAAGTTTGAAATCTTTAAGTTTTAGGAACTTCTACAGAGCCATTTTATGTGAATTCGATTGACAGATCAATTATAAAGAGGTATTAACCATGCAGTACAGGAAAAATAAGAAAAATGGTGATGAAATATCAGCACTGGGCTTTGGAGCAATGCGCCTACCTACCAAAAACGGAAGGATTGACAAGGAAAAAGCAAAAGAACAGATATACTACGCAATAGATCAGGGGGTGAACTTCATTGACACCGCCTACCCCTACCATGGCGGAGCCAGTGAATCCTTTTTAGGGGAAATCCTCCAAAATGAGTACAGGGAAAAGGTGAAACTATGTACCAAAATGCCCTCCTGGTCTATAAAAAAATATGAGGACATGGAGAAGTTCCTGGAAACCCAGCTGGACAAACTGCAGACAGATTACATTGACTATTACCTGATTCACAGCCTGGGGAAAGGTAGCTTCCAAAGACTTAAAGACTTGGGTGTCCTGGAATTTTTAGAAAAAGCCAAACAAGATGGGAAGATCAATAACATCGGATTCTCATTCCATGATAATGGTGATGCCTTCAAGGATATTGTGGATGCTTACCCCTGGGATGCGTGTTTGATCCAGTACAATTATCTGGATGAGAAAACTCAGGCTGGAACCGAAGGAGTGAAGTATGCCCACTCACAGGGGATCAGTGTATTCATCATGGAACCATTGAAGGGAGGTATTCTGGCCGATGTGCCAGAAGAAGCCCAGAAGATATGGGATAATGCACCGGTTCAGCGGAGCCCTGCAGACTGGGCTTTAAGATGGGTCTTAAATCATCCAGAAGTGACCTGTGTGATCTCCGGGATGGGTGAATTGGACCAGGTTAAAGAGAATATCCAGGTAGCAGAAGAAACCCTGCCCGGCAGTCTCAGTGAAGATGAATTAAAACTTTACGATGAGGTTAAACAGGTTTATCATGAACTTATGAAGATCAACTGTACTTCCTGCGGTTACTGCATGCCCTGCCCACGAGGAGTGGATATTCCCACATGTTTTGAGATCTACAACCACAAGTACATGTTCAAAACCAGAGGAACATCATTCACTTACCTGACAAGACTGGGTGGTGTTTTCAGTGGGAACGAATCCCATGCAGGACTCTGTAATGGTTGTGGGAAGTGTGTGAGAGCCTGCCCCCAGAAACTGGAAATACCAACCCTTTTAAATGATGTTTCCAAGGAACTGGGAGGAGTGGGATTCAGCTACAGGGTGAAAATTGGCAAAGCCATTCTGGTGCCCCTTTTTGATGCATTCATATCAATTAGCTCCAGATTTTCCAGGAGATCTGGTAATAATTCCGTTAGAAAAGAGTGATTTTTTTTCCCATTTCTTTTCCATTTTTTCTTTTTTATAATCCATAAATAGTTTTAATGTATATAATTGTACTACAAAGTATTAAATAGTACCATAACTTATCCATTAATAGAACATAACCATCCAATCACCTGCTTATTCATGATGATGAGTTAAAATAAGGAGAATTGTAAACTAGGCAAGGAGAATTAAAAATGGGAATTAAATACGAATCCGTGGTTCCATGGGGGCGATCATACCCAGAATATGTTGACATGTTCAATTTAACCCCACCTGACTTGAATAAACCAATCTTAAGTTGTGGAGATGGACCGGCCAGTTTTAATAGTTCTATGAACCAGAAAGGGAAAACCGTGGTTTCTATTGATCCAGTTTATAGGTTAAGCAGAACTGAAATTGAAAACAGGATAGCTGAAACTAGTAAGATAGTCATGGCTCAAACTAAAAAGAACCAGGACAAATTTGTATGGTCTGGAATTGGAAGTGTGGAGGAACTGTTTAAAATACGAATAGAATCCATGAAAGAATTTCTATCAGATTATGAAGCAGGTAAACATGCAAAACGGTACATAACAGCAGAATTACCTTTTTTACCATTTAAATCTGATGAATTCGATTTAGCCTTGTCTTCTCATTTCCTATTTTTATACACTGAAAACCTATCACTAGAATTTCATTTAAAATCCATTGATGAAATGTTAAGAGTGTCAAAAGAAGTTAGAATCTTCCCGTTATTGGATATGAATGCCACAACATCCACCTATGTTAACCCGGTCATTGATGGGTTTTCTCGAAAGGGTTATGATGTGGAAACAGTACGGGTTAACTATGAATTCCAAAAAGGTGGGAATTTAATGCTGAAAATAATAAAGTAAGAATATAGCGTAATATTGGAGATTAATGAAGTATAAAGAAAGATAATGAATAGTAAGGAGAATAAAATAAAAATAAGGAAAAACAAAGAAGAATGAGGAATAGCGATTAAATACGCACCATTTGAAAATATCCTAAAAACTATTTTTTTGATTTAAAGATAAATTTATTCAACTGTATTGTTAATATCCAACCGTTTTTTGTAATTTAACTCTTTGAAAGTGATCTTATATTCTGTTCCATGGCTCCTGTCCAGGGTTATTTCACCATCAAGTTGATTTACCAAATTGTTAACCAGTTGCAAACCTAATGAATCAGTTTTCTTAAAATCAACATCAGCAGGGAAACCTATCCCATCATCAGCAACTATCAAGGTGTATTCATCATTTTTAGTTTTCATCTCGACTGTAATTGAACCTTTCTCCTTATTTGGGAAAGCAAATTTAAGACTGTTGGCCACCAGTTCGTTAATTACCAGACCTAAAGGTATAGCTGTTTCCATGTTAAGTTCAGCGTATTCCAGGTTAAAAATAGGTCGAATCCTATCCATTTGTGATTCATAGGTGTAAAATATGTCTGAAACCAGTTTTTCAGTGTACTGTTTAAAGTTTATGTGGCTCAGATCACCTGACATGTAAAGTTTTTCATGGACCATTGCCATGGATTTAACCCTACTTTGACTGTCCTGAAGAACATCCCTCGTCTCATCTTCCCTTACATACTCTTTTTGAAGGTTTAGTAAGCTGGAGATGATCTGCATATTGTTATTTACCCTGTGATGAATTTCCCTTAAAAGTGCCTCCTTTTCCCTCAAAGATGTTTTAATTTCGTTTTCAGCACTTTTTTGCCCTGTAATATCCGTTGCAATCACTAAAACGTGAGCAATTTTTCCATTATCCAGAATCGGAGTTATATGCACCAAACCCCAATGAATATCATCATTTTTATCTTTAAACCTGATTTCAAATGGTTCTATGACGTTCCCATCCAATAAAAGGGATAATTTCCCTAAAATAAAGGATATGTATCCGGGCTCCATTTTTCCCAATTCTGTAAAATTCTTACCAACTAACTCACTTTTAGATAAGCCTAGCAGATTGATTAATGCTTTATTTATTTCAACTATTACACCATCCACATCTATGAGCAGGTTATAATCGGGGTCTTTATCAAAAAGAGTTCTGTATTTTTCTTCACTTTCTGCTAATTCTCGGGTACGTTCTTCTACCTTTTTTTCCAATTGAGAATGTGAGTCTTCAAGGGCTTTTTGGGTTTTCTTAAGTTCAGTGATGTCACTGTGCATGAAAAGATTGGATAGATGGTTTCCATGACTATCATATAATGGGGATGCCTGGGCCAGGGTCCACAATGTGGAACCATCTTTCTTACGGAATTCCGGAGTAAATGTGACTTTTTCACCTTTTAAAACTTTGTTTCTGACTTCAACAAAAATATGCCTCTTATCTTCATCCACGAATTTAAAAATATTATGGTTTAATATCTCATCTTTTTTATACCCAAACAAATCACACATCCTCTGGTTAACATAAAGAATAGTTCCATCTATATCTCCAGTTAAAACACCTTCATGTGTTGTTTCTACTATGTTACGGTATTTTTCTTCACTTTCAGACAGTTCAATCTGTGATTTTTCAATTCTTTCACTTATGAAAATGATAATTACACTAACTGAAAATAATATCATAACCCTATACACCTGTAAAATCAAGGGATCAACTGGACTTATTAACTCTGAAATAAAAAGAACACTCACCAGGAAAAAAACAACCCATATACCCTTCCTTTTCCACCAGAATGCAGAAATAATAACTGGAATATAATAAAATTGAGAGAATACTATGCCAGATCTTAGAATAAAATGGAAATAATAGGTTAAAATACAAGCCAGGGCTAATAAAATAACCATAATCAAAGGTTTAGATTTGGTATTTGGTTCATCCAAACTTAACTTCAATTAGAATCCCCCTTATTAGTTATATATTTTCCAACCACCACATTAGTAAATTTTTATTTGGATCAAGGAAGAATCATGATATGAGATTAATCTAAACTATGAATTTAACCCCTAAATAAATGGAGAAACTCCACATGCGCGAAATTGTAACCATCCTGTTTGATGAATTTGAAACCCTGGATGTTTTTGGCCCTGTTGAAATCCTGGGAAGACTTGAAGAAGATTTTCACCTTAATTTTTATTCTCTTAAGGGTGGGATCATTAAAAGCAGCCATGATGTGCCTGTTTGCACTAAGCCCTTAAATTCCCTAAACCTAGAGCAGTATATACTGATGATTCCAGGTGGAATGGGTACCCGCAAATTAGTAGAGGATGAGGTTTTCCTGGAACGTCTTAAAGCTTTATACCTTGATGCAGAATACATTTTAACCATTTGTACTGGCTCCATACTTCTGGCTAAAACCGGTTTTTTAGATGGTAAAAATGCCACCACCAATAAAAGAGTATTCAAATGGACCCAAGAATTTCCAAAGGTGAACTGGGTTCATAAAGCTCGCTGGGTCCGAGATGGTAATATTTATACCAGTTCAGGGGTGAGTGCCGGAATGGATATGGCTCTGGGATTTGTTGCTGATTTATTGGGTTATGATGTGGCTAAAAAGCAGAGTATTCAGATTGAGTACAGCTGGCATGAAGATTCCAGTTGGGATCCTTTTTCTGGAGATTTTTCCTAAAAGATTATTAAGGATAAAAATACTTATCATACAATAAACAACCATTAAACTATTCAATTACTCTTTTTAACATATTTATAGAACCGTATGAACTATTTAGGACATTAAATTGGATTTATCGGTACCAAAATCATTGCCACCCTCCCAATGGATTCCATAATCATAATGTATTTAAGGTTACATGTGAAATGGAAGAATAATAATTATTTTGATTAAGGGAGACAAATAATGATGATAAAAAATTTAATCGTGGTTGGAGGGGTTATAGCCCTAGCTATTATCGCTTTTTATTTTATTGGAATGGGACCCACAAATTTAGAATTAGATTATGATGATGGTTCTTATGATCACTATGATGGTCCAGGGATGAACAAAGAAATAACTACACTGAACATATCCGGTACAACAGAACGTTTTGCTACTGTAACTATTGATGGAGACATTGTTCCGGTGGATAAAGATGGAAAATTCTATAAAGTGATAAATCTTAAAAACGGAACAAACGTGTATTACATCACTTCTAAAGCTCCATTTAAATCCATAAATCAGATAAATGTTACTACAAATAGAATTGAAGATAAGAACGGTAATGTTGCTGGTAACTGGGTATATAACGGCACCGCAATAAGAGAGGGATATTGATTAAAAAATGAATATTAATTTAAAGTTAATATTCATTCTTTTTTTAAATAGACAATCTTAATAATTTCTTTTAAGACGTCTTACGTATATGGTAGCCCAGGTATAGGCCACTGCACATCCCAGTCCTCCTCCAACTACTATTCCCCACCATACACCTGATGATCCAAATCCCAGTGTGAAGGCAAATAGATAGGCAAAAAAGGCAACAAATACCACTTCTCTCAATACTGTTAGTATCAGGGAGGTGAATCCTTTCCCCATTGCTTGGAATATGGAGCTGGCAGTGATTCCCAGTGGAACGGTGATGAAGAACAGGAACATCACCTGGAGGAAGGCTGCAATGGATGGTGCCATGAAAGCACTTTGCGGGGAGTAGGTGAATATAGTGGCTATACTCCCGGCGAAGACATAGGTTAATGTAGCGGTAACCAGGGCTATTCCCACTCCTAATTTGGCAGAATAGCTTAAAGCAGTGGATAGGTTTTTATACTTACGGGCCCCGTATGCTGCTCCACCAACAGTGATGGCAGCGGTTCCAATTCCAATTGGTGGTATCATGGCCATCATAACTACTCTCCAGCCAGCAGTGTAGACTGCCACTGCCTCTGCTCCCCCAGTTATAACCAGCATGAAGTTTAAGATTATTCCCAGGATAGACATAACCAGTGATTCCACACTGGCTGGTAGTGCTACCATTAATATGTTTTTAACCACATTCCAGCTTGCCTTGAAGTCTTTTCCTGAGAAAGAAACATAAGTATCTCTTTTTAACAGTAACCAGTAGATCAGGACCACACAGGAGATGGAACTGGAAAGTATGGTGGCCCAGGCTGCCCCGCTTACTCCCCATCCGAAGTAGTAGATGAATATAGGGTCCAATATTACATTCAGGATGGTAGTGGCCGCAATGGCATACATTGGCCGATTAACATCACCTTCTGCCCTGAGAATACCGGAAGCTACGTTGGAGAACATGAAGAAAATTAGACCCCCGAATACTATCTGACCGTATTGCATTGCCAGATCTACAGTAACACCGGCACCCATCAGTAGCAGGATGGGTTTTAAGAACACCAACAGAACAACTGTTACTCCGGCAGATACTACAATTGTAAGTAGTAGTGAATGCATTGCCGCATTGTCGGCACCTTTTTTATTCTGGGCACCTATGCATCGGGCGATCAGGGACATGGCCCCCGCTCCCAGACCATTACCCAAACCTATCACTATCATAAAAAGAGGGTTGATGAAACCTAACGCAGCCAGGGCATTTGGTCCAAGGCCAGCCACCCATATACTGTCTGCCAAGTTGTAAGCCATGATTAAAAACATGGAAATGATCATTGGCATGGCAAGTACCCGGATTGCCCTTTTTGGTTCCCCCGTAACCATGGAGATGCGCTGATCCACATCTTTTGAACTTTGATTATTAGTAGTCATCTTTTTCTCCTTTTTAATACTCTAAAAACATTCGACTAAGAGGTTTTAAGATTTTAAAAACCCAAATTAACCATTTAAACTATTTTAACTCCAATTAAAGATATAATTAAGATAAGAGGAGTTATTATCAACTATTTAGCTGGAATAGGTAAAATTAGATTCAACACTATTAAATTGTTGATACAGATATATATCTTTGTGGTCGCCAGATGAAATAATGTTACATGAATTTTATTTTGAAATGATTCTTCCAGTTACTCAACTTATAGCCAAACCAGAACCTTAAAGAAGGGGATGTTTTTAAAAGAGTGTATTTTTTATATCTTAGGGAATAATTAACATCTGTATCATAGTTAACCCCATTTATTATTATAAAGGACGATAAAAATGCGATATGGACTTGATGACAAACCTAAACTTTCAGATATGATTATTTTCGGCCTGCAATGGTTGGCAGTAACTATACCGTTCATACTGATCATGGGAAAAGTGGTTGGTGTGATGGATGGGGATTACATCTCCTACATCCAGAAGCTATTCCTGGTTCTGGGATTTTTGATTCTATTGCAGATCTTCAGGGGCCACAAACTCCCCCTGATTATGGGTCCTGCAGCGGTTATTCTGGTTGCAATTTTAACCAGTTCTCATCAGGGCATGGGAGCTATTAATTCTTCAGTACTGATTGGAGGCTTAGTACTGGCCATTTTAGCGGCCAGTGGTCTTTTCAATTATTTGAAAAAACTGTTCACTCCAAGGGTCATTATTGTTATTCTCATGCTCATCTCTTTCACCCTTCTTCCCACCATAATCAGCCTGATAAGTGTCAGTGGCCCAGTAACTGCCATTGATAACTTTCTGTTTTCTCTGGGGTTTGTGGTGGTGCTTTTAGCAGCCCATGCATTATTAAAAGGAATCTGGAAATCAACTTTAACCTTATCTGCCCTTTTCATCGGCACCCTGGTCTATTACCTTATATTTGGTTTTACTGGTTTTACGGACATGAACCTGGCCCGGGTGGGTTTACCTCATTCTTTAACTGGGTCCCTGGCAGTTCCGGATGTAGGAGTTCTTGCTGCATTTCTGGTTAGTTTTTTTGCCCTGGCAGTTAATGATCTGGCTTCCATTGAATCTGTGGGAACCATATTAAATGCGGATGAAATGGAAAAAAGGGTTAAAAATGGTATAACCATCACTGGGTTGGGTAATGTTTTTTCAGGCATTATGGGAGTTATGGGTTCAGTTAACTATTCCATCAGCCCCGGTTTGATAGCTGCCACAGGAGTAGCATCCCGTTACACCTTTATTCCCGCTGCCATTGGCCTGATAATCCTTTCATTATCTCCCATGGCCATAGGCATTATGAGTAGCATTCCTTCCCCAGTTATTGGTGTTATTTTTCTTTATATCCTCACCGCTCAGATTGGGGCTTCCCTACTCCTGGTGGTGGAAAAGGATGGAATTAAAACAGTTGACCATGGAATGATCATTGGGTTACCATTGATTCTGGGTACTGCCATTGCCTTTTTACCCTCAGAAGTTGCATCACAGTTGCCTGCTATTTTAAGGCCAGTTCTGGGCAATGGTTTTGTTATGGGAACCCTTTTTGTACTTTTCCTGGAGCATTTGCTTTATTCTAAAGGTACCATATCAAGAAAAAATAATTATAAAAAAGAGTGAATGTTGAAAAAAACCATTGATTTATGGTTAAAAAAATGGATTTATGGTTAAAAGAGTTAATCTTTTGTTTAGAGGTTTTTATTCACAAATGTAGAGTAAAGCCGATGATCTGGCAAAAAACATGACTAAATAAGCAACAATGAACGAGTATAATGCGGTGAACACGTTAAAACTAACCAGATTTGCTGGAAAAATGAAATTAACCAGGTTTAACACTGTAAGTAGGGCAAAAAAGATAATTACCATTGAAAAATACCAGATGATGAGTTTGCCCCATCCTATCTCACCAATTTCATTGATTATTTCATTGAACCGGAATGCTGTTTTTAAATCACCATCGTAGTTTGCCATATGTACCAGAGCCATGAAAAATAGGGGTGCAACTGCCACCATATACAGAATCCCAATAAAAGCAGTTGATCCTTCCGGAATCATAATTGGGAACTCACCTAAAACTGACATGAAATTTAGAAACATTACTCCAATTTTAGACTCGAATAAACCACTAAGTAAATAGTTTAGATCCATACCCATCATTGAGAGGTAATTTACAATATAGTCAAAAGAACCTTGTATAAAATATATTATAATTAAGATTGCAGGGAGACAGTAAACAAAACTGACCAGGTAAACCTTCAAACCATCTGTGAACATGATTTTCCAATTACCAAAAACAGGAGGTTTTGAAAGATCATCCAGGGATGACTTTAAAATTTTAAAGAAATAACCATCAACGAAAAATCCAATCACAAATCCAATTAATATTAAAATCCACACTACCATGAAATCTGTTACACCGACTGATTGGATAATGGGAGATATGCTTGTGATTAGAGTGATAATTCCCAAGATCAAAAATTTTTTAAAATCTGAAAGGGGATATTTTAGAGAATTTCCTATTATTTCCTTTAGATCCATGTATTAACCCCGCTTTTATTCAAGTTATAATCTTCCTATTTCATCCATTATTAATATGATTATTTATATAGATAATTACCTAATCAGCCAAAACCCATTAAACATCTTTCAAAGGAGAAATTGAATTTGTACGACGTTATAGTGATCGGAGCAGGACCTGCTGGTTGTATAGCTGCTAAAAAATTAGGAGAATCAGGTTACAAAGTTTTATTAACCGAAAAAATGGATTTACCCCGGGAAAAGTCATGCTCAGGCATTCTCATACCCAAATCAATCCAGACGATTGAAAAAGAGTTTGGGAAAATACCAGAGAGTGTTTTCTCTCATCCTCTGATTAGTAAGGGAATTATAATTAACAGCACCCATGGGAAGGAGTACCGGTTTGAAAGTGAAGGTTACAATATATGGAGGAATTTATTCGACCACTGGATGAGCCTTAAAGCAGAAGAGACCGGTTGCAACCTCCAAACACTGACTGCAGCCACTGGTTGTGAAGAAGAAAAAGACCATGTCAGGGTAACCTTGGCCAGAATGCCTGCCAGAAACCATGCAGGGTTTTCAAAAAATCGGAGCCCTACAATTAGTTATGAGAAGGCCAAAATGGTGATAGCCTGTGATGGTGCATCCAGCAGGATAAGGAGGGATATTTTAAAATCACCCCCAAATCACATAATCACCTATCAAACCTTTTGTAAGGGCAGTATTGACCTTGATTATGGGTTTTTCCATGCTTTTTTAGATCCACAATTTTCTCAGTACGATGCCTGGTTCAATGTGAAGGATGATTACCTAGTTATGGGTGTGGGGGTTAAAGATGCTTCCCTCATGAAACATTACCATTCTAAATTTGTTTCGTATCTAAAATCACATTACCACGCACGGATAGGCCCATTTAAAAAGGAAGAAGTGGGTTTAATGCCATATATCACTCCAGAATTCCAGGTGAACTTGGGCAAGGGCAGGGTGCTTTTTGCAGGGGATGCTGCCCACCTTTTAAATCCCATGGGTGAGGGAATATCCAGTGCCCTGGCCAGTGGTTATGCTGCGGCTGAGGCCATTAATGCTGGATGTGATTTTGAAAACAACATAAATCCTGTGAAAGTGCTGGATAGCTATGAAATTTATCTTAAAGAAGAAATAGAGTACATGAGGAGGCAGTGGAAGTTTCTGAGTAGTATTTGTCCTGATTTCACGTCTTTCCGGGATAGTGAATGATTAATTATATTGATCCCCTAAACAGGCAAAATTTCTAGATGTTTGGTGATGTTTTTCACTAAAAAAGTTTTAAATAATAAGCGTTTGTGAAAATTAATAACTATTTTTAAATATAATAGTATTAAAGGAGGTAAACGTTTGAACAAAAATTTAATAGCCATAATATTGATTGTGATCATAATTTTAGTAGCAGCAGGAGCATGGTTCTTTTTGAAACCATCCCCAGAAGTAAATATCACTTTAACTAATAACACCAGTAACAGTGTTAATACCACCAATCAGCACAAAAATCAGACAAATAACACCACTGCAACCAATATAACTGCAGCAAAGGCAAAAGAACTGGCAGGTAAGTACGTTGGAACCGGAGTAACACTGGAAACACCCACACTGACCACTTACAAAAATATTCAAGTGTGGAAAGTGCCTGTGGTGACCTATTCACCAGAAAAGACTTATTTAGATCCAATATACATAAACGCCAAAACAGGAGCAAGGGTTACCTAAAATTACCCTTTGAATTTTTTTTATTTAAACCAATTCATTTTATTAGGATATATCCTTTAAACAGGGATAAATACCAGTTCTTTCTTATCATATTCTGTTCTTATTTCAATTCGAGAAAACCTTACAATCTTGTTTTACCATGGAAAAAGGATTGCAATCCTGATTTACCAGGGATTTTACCCGGAATAACTAAGGATCTGTGCAAAAAAATAAAATAGTTATTTCACCTTTAAATGGAGTTTTGGGTGATTTCCGGTGAAATTAGGGTGTGATCTGGGTGTCAATTTGGAAAAATCATTTATCCAATGGTAGACTTAGTATAGCCAACCAAGTAGGGAGGTGAAATCCAAGAAGCAGCATTCGCTCTCTGCCATGTTGACCATAATATCTGTCGCGCCCATTTTAAACCACTCGAAATTTTAGAACCGCCTCTAAAAATAGGTCTGGCAGATACTAAAGTCAATATGGTACGAGATTATTTTAAAATCATTACTCTAATCTGTACTTATTTGATGTAGTTCAATTATTAATGCAAATTCAATTATTAATGTAAGTTCAATTATTAATGTAAGTTCAATTATTAATGTAAGTTCAATTATTTATATTCATAAATTCACGGTATAAAAGTTCTGCTTGACTTAAAGCCTGGTTTTCTTCATTATTAAGGTTTTTGAAAGGATTGTATTCCATTATTATCGTCCTATTTTTGAAGGTGCGTTTCCAGGTACCAATGATCTGACCATTTAGGGCAATAGTTGGCCTGTAACGATTTTTCAAACCATTTATGGTTTTTTTAAGATTCACAGAAGCACTCCGATCACGGTAGGCAAATAGGTACTCGTCATAAGTGGGTAAAAGATGAGCAACCTGCATATCTGGCATTTCAGGTTTTGATCCAGAATGCCAGTATATCGCATCACCAATTCTTTCCTGAATGAACTCTGATGCAACTGATTCTATACCTGCCTGTGCATCTGCTGCCAAAAGCCCCGACCACCACATGAAATCTCTGATGGTAGCCGGACCACGGCTTTTAAAGTAACACCTGGTCAGTGCTGCCAGGGCTTCTTCACGTTTAACCCTAGTTTTAGGAACAGAATCCATGGACATGTAGATTGGATTATTATTTTCCACTCCACACTGACAGATAACCCCATCAAGAGAAGCCCTCTGCAACAGGTAAGCGCCTCTCTGCCCTTCTGTGGATATCCGTCTTTTCTGAAGGATAGCCAGTAATTCCTTCCGATTAAGTTCATTACCACCTTCAAGAGCCTCTTTTAACACATTATTGCCGTGTTTTAGGGTTTTTTCATCTAATTCAAGCTCCCAGTACCTGCGCATATTGCTGGTAATGATACGGGGTGCCAAAAGCTCCAGCATCCAGCGGATATCCTTTGCAGTGACAAAGTGCAGGGTTCCGCGCATGAGCCAGGTTCTGAAGATGGTCCTGTCAGCAAATGCCTTCTCCACCTGAGAATCATGAACTCCTGGCAGGCGGAGGCCCACAGCCCACTTAGCACCAGAGTAATCCTGTCCCTGGATAGCGCCCATGTGAGAGATCAATTCATCCGGCTCTTTGAAACTGGTATTGATAAGCTGTTGATTATGAAGTCGTGTTATTGCAATGGTAGATGGATTCATATAACCTATTTTCCCCCTTAAATCATTATTCCAGATGTAGATCTATATTCAAAATATATAATACATTTATCTTTCATTTAGCAGGATTTCATTCCTATTATTCACCCAATGATCCCTAAAATTAGTTTTATATTATAACCATAAAATTAAGAACTGTCATTTTACGTAATGTTTATATATATAATAGTTCTATAATATAACCATGGTGGGAGAATAAATTTAACAAAAATAATTTCCACCCCAAAAAAATAAACTGGTGATACAATGCATGGTGAAATGAAATACGGATATATGCACGGTGGAATGAAAGGCCATCATATGCACGATGAAATGAGAAAAGATTGGATAAAAAAGTCATTTATGATGAAAGAAATAATGGAACATCTTTCTCCTGAAGACAAAAAGAAACTGGCAACCATGAAACTGGATATGAAAATATCCATGGCAGAAAAGAAACTGGAAATGCTGGAGGACCGAAAGAAAATTGTGGCTAAGAAATTAGACATGAAGACAGATATGGCCAAGCAAGAAATTGAAATGCTCAAAACGCTGCGAGATATGCTTAAATCCGAAAAATAATTTTAAGCTAATAACCAGATTTTATTAGCTTATAACCATTTTTTAATTGTCAAACTCTTCATTGTAACCTATTTAATGATTAAACTTATTTTGTGCTTAAACTCTTTTTATAAGTTCATACCACATTTATTCAAAAATTTGATTTTTATCCGGACTAATCTTATTTAAAAACGGATTAGTCTTATCTAAAAGAATAATTACCGTTTTTTTAATTAAATACTGTACTTTCAACAAACTGTTATGTTCCGAAATGTTTTTTTATATAATTGTTATATAGAATAACTAAATGGTGACAAAATGGAAGATGAAAGACTAGATAAAATGGTGGACAATCTGTACCTTTTTTTCCCACTTTTCCGAAAAAAAGTGTTTAAACATAGAAAAAGGTCACACGAAGGGAAAATGCCACATTCATATTATCATGTTTTGAAAATACTGGATAAACATGGCAACCTGCCCATGTCTAAAATAGGGAGAAATGTTCACATATCCAAATCAAATATGACTTCTTTAATTGATAAACTGGTTGAAAATGGATTAGCAGAACGTTTACCTGATCAAAACGATCGAAGAGTGATCAATATTTCAATAACCCCTAAAGGAAAGGATGTTTTAAAAGATTGGCGAAAAAATTCCAATAATGAAATTAAAAAAAGCCTATCAGTCCTATCTGAAGAAGATCTGGAAACATTTTACGTGTCAGTTGAGAATATTAAAGACATCCTCCATAAACTGTGAAATAGATAAAAAATGAATCCAGTAATCTTAAAAAAATTTTATAACTCTATTAGTAACATATTTCTTCAGTGAGACTGCAAAAATTAATAAAACATCATCAATGCATTTTTTTGGGATTAAATCCTCATTTTTCCTATTATATTTTTAATTTAAGAATTTTAAACACTATTTTCCCCATGTTGCTATAATTTCTGAGTATATTCCGTTTTTCATGCGGTTTTTAAGAATTCAAGTAGTACAATGGAACATAATTTTTTAATATTCCCAGATTCAAATATAATAAGTGGTGATAAAAATGGTTAATATCAATGAGGGAGCTCCAGTGTTGGCTAAGGCTGAAATTGAAATTAACGCGTATCCAGATAAAGTGTGGAGTATAATCACTGATATTGAGTCCTGGCCCCAATGGAACCCAGATATAAAAGAGGTTACACTCCACGGCGACCTGAAACCCGGAACCCATTTCCAGTGGAAAGCTGGTCCTGGAAAAATTTCATCGGTACTGCAGAATGTGGAACCACCCACCCTCATAGCCTGGACCGGGAAGACCATGGGTATCAATGCCATCCATGTCTGGAAGATTGAAACTATAGATGGTAAGACCATTGCCAGAAGTGAAGAATCATGGGATGGTCTTTTGAGCCGTGCCATGCATGGAAGGTTGCAGAAAATGCTGGAAGAATCACTCAATTCCGGATTGAAGTATCTTAAAATCGAAGCAGAACAATAAAATAGGGGAAATTTCTTTATTTTAACAATTTATAGGTAATTTAACCAATAAATTGCTTGATAACAGTTTTAAGATGTAGGGATTTGACCCTGGTATGAACCAGAGAGTATAATCCCATATACCAATCAATTTTTTAGGATTCAAGGCGGTTCATTTATCTCTGCATTTGTTTCGATGTCCCAGGTTTGAATCCCTAATACTGCGCCATTGTTACCATCTATTTTAACATTTCCCACAACTGTTCCTTTAGCTGATTGGGCATTGTCATTATTTATAACCATGGGCACAAAGTACACAGTTCCATGTAACGAAGCAACACCAGCATCAAAATTTACATACTTAGAATGGGAATTTAAGTAATTATTTGCAATGGCCTGGGCTTCAGCTGCGGATATCAAACCCCTATTTTGATCAGTCTGATTCTGCTGCTGATTACCACTGGATGAACTTGCATTAGATGTTGTGTTATTAACTGCAGTATCGTTGGCAGTTGTGTTGTTTGTAACATTCATAGAAGAATTTTTAGCAGGTTGAATCAAAAAATATCCTGCCGATGCTGCACCAGCAACTAGTACAACCACTATCACTATAATAAGAACAGTATTCATAAACATACCCCCTTAAATCTTATTTTTATCCCCCAGACTAGTATAAATATCAGTGACACTGATATTATCTAGATAATTATAATATTTTTTTAAGGTAGTATATAAAGTAATATTAGTTTTGATTATGATACATGTGTTATCAGGGCACAATTTTGTTATAATCCCATATTATTGATAAAATAGCAAAATAAATGAACTAGAGGCAAATCCAAAGATTTATAGAACTTCTAAACATAATAATAACTTATCTTCAATGATAATATTTCATATCATAAAGCAGGGTAGATCACATTAAATTTTCAATCCTGTGAATACTCAATGGACGATCTAAAGAGGGAAACTGGAGATGAGTACTGTAGAAGTAGAAGTTCTGCGGAAAGAAGCTAGGGAAAAGGAAAAAAGAGAAATAGAAGAACTCAGACAAAAATACAAGCAAAGACAAAACCAGAAAAAACCAAAACAAACCACCGACCCAGAAAAACAAGCCCTCATACAACAAGCCCAAGAAAAAGAACAACAAGAAAAAGAACAAATCAGACAAAAACTCAAGCAAAGACAAAAACTCAAAAACAAAACACCAACCAACACCACCAACCCAGAAAAACAAGCACTCATACAACAAGCCCAACAAAAAGAACAACAAGAAAAAGAACAAATCAGACAAAAATACAAGCAAAGACAAAAACTCAAAAACAAAACACCAACCAACACCACCATTCCAGAAAAACAGGTTCATAAACAATACAAAAAACAAGAAAACAAACACCGCACAACTCAAAAAATCCTGGAAAAGGAAGATCTCTATAAAAAGGCGTTAAATATAGAAGTAATCGAAAATGATGATATCTGGGAACGTTTTCTGATAAAAAAGTCTAAAAAGAATGCTGAAAGGTTTAATCAGTTAGAGAAAAGTTATGAAAATGCACTTGAGAGTGATGGAATTGAAAGTGAAAAACTCGAAAGTGAAGGGGTAAATAGTGAAAGACTCGAAATGGAAGGGCTAGAAAATAAAGGATTAGAAAGTGAAAATTTAAATGTCAACAAACTTGATGGGGAAACTGAAGACTTAGAAACAGTTGATAGATCTGCATTACTGGCCAAGTATAATATAAAAGATGTTCAAGAGGATGAAGTTACCACTCTCTTGGAGAATTTTGATAGTTCAATCACTGATGAGAATGTTGAAGAAATAGAAGAGAGATTGATGGAAACAATTAAACAATCTACTCTGTCTCATCCTAAAATTGAATGGGTCAATGTACTGGTATTTTTAGATGAAAACCAAATGAGTGGTAACATTAAAATATTAGCTGAATATGATGATAGAAACTTATTAAAACGCATAATATCTGATAATAATAAAAAGTTAGAAGTGGAATTAATACAAATCGCATTATATGAAGTCTGGGATGTTTTCACCACATTAGGCGTTAACACCAATGATCTCGAATCAAAAATAGAGGTTGAAGTTGAACTGGACCGGGCGTAGGTTATTCCAGGACAAAAATTAAACATCTCAAAACTCATATCACATTTACACAAATAAAATAATGCTATTTCTTCTATTTAACTGTAGTCTCCTTCTTTAAATATGATTTTAAATTCTGTGCCATGTGTTCCGTCGAACTCAAGAGTACCACCTATTTGATCAGTTAAACTGTTTATAATTTGTAAACCAAGAGATTCTGTGTTTTTATAGTCCAGATCTTTTGGGAATCCTACACCATTATCCCGGACAGTGAGTATGAACTCATCATCCTCCAAATGGAAGTCAATATTAATTTTTCCTTTCATACCGTCGGGAAAAGCGTGCTTCATTGAGTTGGAAATAAGTTCATTAACAATAAGCCCTAGAGGGATGGCAGTGTTAATATCAAGGCGGACCTCTTCAATATCCATAACCATCTGGATACTGCTTGGATCTGAAATATAAGTGTGGAAAAGGTCATTGGCTAATGTTTGAATATAATCTCCAAAATCTATCTTTTTAAGGTCTGCTGATCTGTATAATCGCTCATGGATAAGTGCCATGGACTTGGCACGATTTTGACTTTCCCTGAAAATGTCTTTGTATTTTTTATCTTCAATATATCTGGATTGCAGGTTTAAAAGGCTGGATATAATCATTAAATTATTTTTAACCCGGTGGTGTATCTCCTTTAGAAGTAATTCTTTTTCTTCTAATGACTTTTCAATTTGTTTTACCAGTTCCTTTTGTTTGGTAATATCATAACATGAACCTATGTAACCTGAAAAATTCTCATCAAGTCCATAAAAGGGCATTGCCATGTCTAAAATCCACTTATATTCCCCAGTATTGTGAAGTAATCGATATTCCATTTCAAAAGGTTCTCTGGCCTCAAAGGCTGTGCTGTAAACTTCAAAACAATGGTCAAAATCATCAGGATGTACTCCTTCTGCCCAACCATCACCTAATTCCTGCTCCATAGTTTTTCCGGTAAATTGGAGCCATCTTTTATTGAAGTAATTACACTTTGCATCCACACCAGCACGCCATATAAGTGCAGGGAACTCTTCAAACAGAGTTAAATAAAAATCCCGAGATCTTTCAAGGTCTTTTTCCAATTTTTTCTCATCACTAATATCCTGAATTGTTACTAAATATCCTGATTCTTCTAAAGCAGTTATTATCCAGTTAGTATAAATTTTACCATATTTATCAGGATTGTAGTAATCATCTTCCCCCTCAGAATCAAAATCAATGATGGACTGGAATTTAACCCGGCCTTCAGCTCCTAATTTCTGTTTATCTTCCTCAGTAAAATATGGATTGTTAAACATGTTCATGTACTCGGTTCTATCTAATTTTGACAACCCGAACATGTCTAAAGATGCAGGGTTAACATCTAAGAGATTGCCATTATCATCATAGATTATAGTGGCAATGGGAGACTGAATGAAAATGTTTATAAATATTTCATCACCCAATTGACCTTTAATAATAGTTTGGGACTCCTTCCTACTATTTTTAATTTTGATCATCCCTAAAAAATCGATAAAACAATATCTATACTGTTTATGAACTTTAAAATTAATAACTTTTATTGTTTTTAGAACTTTTACTAGTTAACATAGTTCATATGCCCAAGAATCATAATATTAAAAATAAATAATAATCAATTATGCCATGGTAACAAAAATTAACCTTTGTGGTGTTCCTGTCGGATCGATTGATTTTTTAATTTTATCACTTTTTATTGAATTATCAGCCCTAAACTGTTTTATTAAAACCTGTAATGTAATTTCCCAGAGATAAAGTAATATTAGCTTCAATAATCGCTGCAAGAAAGATTAGTACTATGGCAACTGCAAGTAACACCAGGGAATCCTTAAATTTCCAGTAATGATCATTTATGGGTGTTTTTCTCATTATGCTTTTTATCACACCTATAACCATGGTTGTAAGCCTGAGTCCTGCAGCACCGGCTATAATAAATCCGGGAAGTTCCAGTATACCATGAGGTAAAGTGTAAACAATAAAATGTACCGGAGTGAAAACTCCAGAACTGGTTACAATAGGACCATGTATTAAATATCCCAGGAATGCCCCATAAAGGAATCCATTAACTGATAAGACCCCAACTGGAATTATTCCAATCAGCCCCCCAAAGTAGGCAACAAGTGCAGCTTGAAGATTGTGAAGGAATATTGAAAGTGTATTTATCTGAATATGGCTTTCATGAAGTAAAGTGAAATAGGTGTTCAGGAGACGTCCAATATAATCTGATGAAAAGTAACCAATCAAAATACCTAAAAATAAGAATCCAAAAAACAGGACTACTGAAAAAGTTAATATTGTCTTGTTCCGATTGTAAAGACCTGTAAAAACCTCTGAGTACTTATTCCAAAAATTGTTATCTGTAATCTGTTTAGACATAATGTAATTCTCCCCATTCATCAAATATGATGAGCTTAATTCATAATTATTGAATCACCTATAATAATTATAGTTTGTGCTTTATTATTCAAGCATGAAAAGCCTTAAATTAAATTCTTTAGTCACAAAAATAGTTATTTTTAAATAATCTCTTTTTATGTTCTGATTTCAGAAACACTTAATGAATTTAAAGTTACATGCGCTTCCACATATTAATCATTAACTGTTATCTTTGACCCTAATTGTGAACTCTTATCCTTTCATATAATGTTTAACCAAGTCACCCAGCAATTCAACTTTCACACATTTAAACTTCAAATCTCGTTCTAGATGTCCAAATAATGGAATTCCATCCCCCAGTAAAATAGGAACCGTAGTAATTATCATTTCATCAATTAAATCCTCTTTAAGGAATGACTGGATGGTCTTTCCACCATCTACATACAGATTTTTCAATTCTCTTTTTTCAAGATCTTCTAAAATAGTCTTTAAATCTCCACTGACAATTTCAACTTCATCAATCAGATATTCAGGCACCTTTTTTAGAGTATTACTTAAGACAAAAACAAGTTGTTCATAGGGCCAATGATCAAATTCTAAAACCTTTTCAAAGGTATGCCTGCCCATGATAATGGCATCAATGTTACTGATAAATTCTGAATATCCAAAATCACTATTTTCTGGATTGGGAATTTCATCAAGCCAGGATATGTCCCCATTGGTTCTGGCAATATATCCATCAAGACTGGTTGCAATATACGCCATATTCGGCATCTTATCACCTTAGTAAATATAGTGTAACTAATTTAATTTAAAGGGATATTTAATCAAAATATTTTCAAAAATTAAAGAAATCAAATTAATATTTAAGAAAAATTAAGTAAAAAATAGTTTCAATAAAATCAATGAAATGTTTTGATAAACTTTTTTAAAAAAGTTTGAATACGCCGGGACAGGGATTTGAACCCTGGAGGAGCCATGCTCCACGGGATCTCAAGTCCCGCGCCTTACCTGGCTAGGCTATCCCGGCTAATGAGATAATTAGATTTATTTTGTTTTCAACCTATTAAAAGGTTTGGGATTGGTGTATCCCGGTAAAAAAGGATTAATAAATTTATAAAATATGGGTAATTTTTTTAAGCTGTTGTTTTCAGCTGTGAATATTCGTATCTTTTACCTGGTTTTAAGTTATTTATTGTTTAACTTAACTGCGGAGTTCGATTTCAATGCTCACGTTGTCAGGTACGTTTACTTTCATTACCTGTCTCATGGCTCTTTCATCGGCTTCGATTCCTACCAGTCGTTTGTGGATCCGGAGTTCCCATTTTTCCCAGGTTGCTTTTCCTTCTCCATCCGGTGATTTCCGGGTGGGCACCACTAGTTTCTTGGTGGGTAATGGTATTGGTCCGGAGAGATCTACACCAGTCCTTTCAGCGATTCTTTTGAGCTGGTCACATACGTAGGCCAGTTTTTCTGGGTCGGTGCCGGTGAGTTTAATTCTAGCTTTATTCATTAGTCTATTCCTCCATTAAAAACAAAGAGAAGGTAACATAAACTGGGAAGATCCCAGTCTACCTTCAATTAAATTTATCCCAAATCTATTTTGCTGGTACCAGGTCGATACACATACCTGCGGCAACAGTCTGACCCATATCACGTATAGCGAACCGGCCCATGTGTGGTATGTCTTTGATCTTTTCGATAACCATTGGTTTGGTAGGTTTGACTACTACAAAAGCTGCGTCCCCTGTTTTCAGGAAGTCTGGGTTTTCTTCTTTAACCTGACCAGTTGCAGGGTCCAGTTTTTTCTGGAGTTCCAGGAAGGTACAGGCAACCTGTGCAGTGTGACAGTGGAATACAGGAGTGTAACCCACGGTGATAACACCAGGGTGCTGCAGTACCACGATCTGTGCAGTGAATTCTTTAGCAACAGTTGGTGCGTTTGAAGTATGTCCAGCCACGTCTCCACGGCGGATATCATTTTTACCTACACCACGTACGTTGAATCCTACGTTGTCACCAGGTTCTGCTGAGTCTAACATTTCGTGGTGCATTTCGATGGATTTTACTTCTCCGCTTGCTCCTGGTGGTTCGAAGATGACGTTGTCACCTTTTTTCATGATTCCAGTTTCTATTCGGCCCACAGGTACAGTTCCCACACCAGTGATGGAGTATACATCCTGTACTGGTACTCGTAGTGGTAGTTTGGTTGGTTTTTCTGGTGCTGCGAATTCATCCAGTGCTTCCACTAAGCTAGGTCCTTTGTACCATGGAGTGTTGTCGGATTTTTTGGTTATGTTGTCCCCTTCGAATGCAGATAATGGTATGAAGTTGATGTCTTTGGGCTTGTAGGCCACAGTTTTGATGAGGTCTGAGACTTCTTCTTTGAGTTCGTTGAACTTTTCTTCACTGTAGTCCACCAGGTCCATCTTGTTTATACCAATGATGAGCTGGTTGATACCCAGGGTACGTGCAAGAAATGCGTGTTCCTTGGTCTGGGGCATTACTCCGTCATCAATAGCTACTACCAGTACTGCGGCGTCTGCCTGTGATGCACCGGTGATCATGTTTTTAACGAAGTCACGGTGACCGGGACAGTCCACAATGGTGAACTCGTACTTGGGAGTTTCAAACTTGGCGTGGGCCAGGTCAATGGTTACTCCTCTTTCTCTTTCTTCGGACAGTTTGTCCATAACGAATCTGAACTTGTTTTCTCCGTCAGATAGCTGTTGTTCAGCGATAGCTCCGGACTGTAACAGTAAGTGACCCACCATAGTGGATTTACCGTGGTCTACGTGTCCGATAAACGCCAAATTCATGTGTTCTTTTCCTTTAGCCATAAAATATTCCTCCAATAAAATTCTCTTTCTATAATATTTAGAGAGCTTACTAAGCGTACTGGTTGGATTTATTCATTCCCCTATTTAAATTAACCAGTATAACATCTATGATCTGGATGGACCATGTAGGATGGTTATGTGTTATCCAGATTTATGGTATTCCCTAATGAGAATACTACCCAAAAAATTAAGGGGTATCAAATAAGTTGGTGGGATAAGTTAAGTACTTTATCCCAGGTAATGGTCAGGACCATAAGGCTGTTCACTGAGGCCTTTACGTTGCCTGATTTCCCGTATTATAGTATTTTGAAGCTCACGTGGGAGTCTTTCGAATCCTGCACTCTCTGTGGACCAGAGACAGCGCCCTTCTGTAGCGGATCGGATGTCTCCTGCGAATCCGAACATTTCAGCTACAGGTACTTTGGATTCTACTGTGGACATGTCTCCTTCCTGGGACATGTCTACGATCTGACCACGTCTGTTCTGGATCTCACGGGTGGCTGATCCCATGTAGTCCTGTGGTGTGTTGATAAATACCTTCTGAATTGGTTCCAGTAATGCTGGTTCTGCCATCATGATTGCACCGTAGACTGCCTTTCTTATGGCGGGTAGGACCTGTGCTGGTCCCCTGTGCACAGCGTCTTCGTGTATCTTGGCATCCATTAGTTTGATTTTGATTCCCATTACCCTTTCTTTGGCTATGGGTCCATCATCCATGGCACTTTCGAAACCTTCCAGGAGTAGTTCTTTGATCTCATCCAGGTACTGGATACCACGAGTCATGTTGACGAAAATACTCTTATCGTAAACATCCCACACCTTCCTGGCCTGTTCTTTGGGTAGTCCGTATTCCTGGAATTTAGGGACTAATTCTTTACCTTTAACTCGGCCTTCTTTGATGTCTCCATCAACAATGGCCTGGTAAACAGCTTCATCCAGTGGCTCAATTTCTATGTAGAAACGGTTGTGCTTGTTGGGGGATTTCCCTTCAACTGGTCCGGCTGTTCCGGCGATGGTTTCCCGGTACACCACGATGGGTTCGGAAGTTTCGATTTCCACACCTTTCTCATTGATACGGTAGGATATGATCTCCAGGTGGAGTTCACCCATACCTGCTACCAGGTGCTCACCGGTTTCCTCGTTGATCTGCATTTTAACGGTTGGGTCTTCCTTTCCAACCTGTCTTAATACTTCAATGAGTTTAGGTAAGTCTTTGGTGTTTTTGGCTTCCACTGCCACGGTTACCACTGGTTCAGAGATGTGTTCTAAACCTTCGAAGGCTTCTATTTTCCGGTCCTTGTCACAGATGGTTTCCCCGGCCACGGCGTTACGTGCTCCAGTTATGGCCACGATGTTACCGGCAGGCACACGATCAGTGTTAACCCGTTCTGGGCCGAAGTACACTCCCACTTGCTGGGTTCGTGCTTTTCCATGTGAGCCTACGAAGAATATTTCACTTCCCTTCTCCAGTGTTCCACCGTACACTCGTCCGGTGGCGATTTCACCAGCGTGTTTGTCTATACTCACGTCGGTTACCATCACAGCTAATGGTCCATCAGGGTCCGTGTTCACCATACCCTGGCCTTCTTCACTTTCAATGTCTCCGGGCCAGATGCTGGGCACCCTGTAGGGCTGGGATACATTGGGGCTTGGTAAGTGTTCTACTACCATTCCCAGTAATACATCGGATAGTGGCACTTTCTGAGCTAATTCTTTCTGGTTTTCATTGTTACAGTAATCCAGGATGTCGTTGAAGTTTATCCCGGTTTTCTGCATGATGTCAACGTTGATGGCCCAGTTGTGGTATGCTGATCCGAAGGCTACGCTTCCGTCTTCCACTTTAACCAGCCATTCTTTTTTGAGTTCTTCAGGAGCCATGTTACTGATTAGCTTGTTGGCACTGGCAATGATCTTAACGAATCTCTGCTGGAGTTCAGTTGAGTCCAGTTTGAGTTCGTTGATTAAACGGTCCACCTTGTTTATGAAAAGTACGGGTCGTACGTTTTCTTTGAGGGCCTGACGTAGCACAGTTTCGGTCTGGGGCATGATTCCTTCTACTGCACATACCACTACCACTGCTCCATCCACTGCTCTCATTGCACGGGTTACGTCTCCCCCGAAATCCACGTGACCGGGTGTGTCTATGAGGTTGATAAGGTAATCATCTTCCTTGTACTTGTGAACCATGGACACGTTTGCAGCGTCGATGGTGATTCCTCTGGCCTGTTCCTGTTCATCAAAGTCCAGGAAACGCTGATCTCCAGCCAGTTCAGATGAAATCATACCTGCACCAGCCAGAAGGTTATCGGAGAGGGTGGTTTTCCCGTGGTCAATGTGGGCTACGATACCAATGTTCCGAATGTAATCCGGTTCGTACATCAGTTCCTTGATCTTGCTGATCATCTTGTCTCGTCTGCTCATACAATTCACCCTTTAAAATGAGTTGGTATGATCACCCCTTAATGGGCTGATCTGGCCACTCGTTCTTTTTCCTCTTTTTTCCCGACTGAGAAGCTTCTGGTGTCAGCTTCTGCTGCCAGTAACAGTTCCTCTGCCAGACATTCTCCTGCGGATTTTTTCCGTTTGAATGCTGACTGGAGTGCTCCCTTGGTTATGAAACCAATGGCCAGGTCTACCCTGCGCTGTGGTGCTATGTCCACTGCTACCTGGTAACCGATTCCACCGTATTTGATACGGGTGGTTTCTTCCCGGGGTGCTGCGTTTTCCACGGCTTTAACCAGGGTCTGTAGAGGGTTTTCTTTGGTTCGCTGGTTTATAACTATTAATGCTTCTTTAACAATGTTATAAGCCTTGTTTTTCTTACCGGAGTTCCTCTGGGTCCTCATTATTTTATTCATTAATCTTTCTACTATTGATACTCTTGATTTGGCGAACTGCCTCTTGACGTGTCTTCCCATGGTATGGGGGACCATTATTTCGTCCAGACAAATGTAGTTGACCAGTCCCAGGTCTTCTACTTTAACTTCTTCCAGTTCCCAACTGTCAAAAACTTTGAAGCTCATATCATAACCTCGCTTATCTCACTGGTTTTTCGATTTTACCCTTAACCATTTCTTCAAGGGCCACGTTGTTCACTTTGGTAACTTTCCAGCGTACACCTGGAATGTCTCCCATGGATCTTCCGGATGGTCCACCGATTCCTTCAATAACCACTTCGTCGTGTTCATCGATGAATCCTATTGCTCCGTCTCCTGGGGCGAATGCAGTGAGTTGTTTACCATTTTTTATGAGTTGTACTCGTACACACTTCCGGATTGCGGAGTTGGGCTGTTTTGCTTCGATTCCCACTTTTTCGATGACAATTCCCCGTGCCTGGGGTGCGCCTCCCAATGGGTCTGCTTTAATATCTAGCCCGAGTGCTTTCCTCTTGTATTCGGTGTCTTTCCACCGGAAGTTTTGTCGATTCTTTTTAAGCTTTTTTGCTGCGAATAATCCTGGCAAATGAAATTCCTCCTTGTTAACATTAATATCTATGACAAATCCCTGATCTAGTATGAAGATTGTATAGGGTTCCCTGGATCAGGGATGATCAGTGTAACTGGATCTGCTTAATTGGTTTTTTACTATTTTATAACTATATTATTTATATTGTGCTGCCTTTTGGCCAGTACCCGAGCCCTTTCAATATTCTGCCCGCCCTTTCCTATGGCGGTGCGTTTATTACGTGAATCGGCTTCTAAAGTGGCTATTTTCTCCCCGTTTTCTTTTTGGAGTATGCGTATACTCCTTATCTTTGCGGGGGCCACCAGGTTAGCTATGAATTCTGTGGGGTCATCAGAGTGTTCAATTACTTCCACACCCTTGTCCACGGTTTTCTGCACCTTGGCAACGGTGCTTCCTCTTTTCCCTATGGCCAGACCCATGTCTCCCTTTTTAACCAGGAAGGTGATTTTACCGTTTTCATCATCCACCAGGCAATCTTTCACTGTTGCCCCGGTCATGCTCTCAAAGAGGGCGATGTATCGGATTTCATGGGTACTGAATTTAATGGTCACGGTCTTACCCCACTATTTCCAGTATGGTGGAATCTCCAGGATCATTGACCATCATAGCGGCCACTGTGAATGGTTTCCCACACACGGATCCTAAATCCACGCTGGTACCCTGGAAGGTGTAAACCGGGATTTCGGATAATTTGGAATACTGCATCACATCTTCACTTACCTCTTTTGGGCAATTTTCTGCGATGATGACCAGTTTTCCTTTTCCAAGCTTCAGGGCCTGGATTGTTTTACCGGATCCCAGTGTGACATTACCTGTATCAACTGCAACTCGAATTCCTCTTTCTACGTCCATCTACTGCCTCCTTATTTATCTTTCATGATGACGCCAACTGACCCTGTTCCCAGTGGTATTGGCTGTCCAATTATAATATTCTCTATTATTCCGGTGAGATGATCCACCTCACCCCTGATGCTGGCCCGGAGAAGATGTTTACCTGTCTCCTCGAAGGATGCCCTAGCCAGTACACTGGCTTTTTCACCACTGATACCGTGCCGGCCTATGGATTTTACTATACCATCGGCAGTCATCATATCTGCTACCAGCATGATGTGCCTGACATCCACAGTTAGTCCCTGTTCTTCCATGGTGGTCTGGGCCTCGTGAATTATGGAGTTACGGGCGGCTTCCACTCCTAAAACCTTTTCCACTTCATGAATATCATTGGTGGTGGTTCTGACGCGGTCAACACCATCCATTTTCAGGACTGCTCCTAGGTTTGAACCTTCGGTGTGTATAACCCATTCCTGTCCCTCTTTTCGGATCACGACCTTCCCTATGTTCTTAATTCCACTTATCTGGAGATCGCGAACCTTGTCAGCTAAAAGTCGGAGTTCCCTGATTGCATGTTTAGGATCAGTGATTTTGGGTTCAAAACTCAGCAGGTTGTTATTTATTTCTACACTTTTAAAAGTTTTTTCTATCTTGCCCATGACCTCATCATAGTCCAGGCGTTTCTCTTTCACCTGCTCTTCATCGATCTCTATGCTCATGTTCATACTGGCGTAGTTAACGTTGAAGTCTTTGAGGATGTCATTAAGAGTTATCTTACCTATCCTGTTGGCGATGGTTCGCACAAACTCCTCATCACTGGCATGGTCTTCATCGAAGTATATGGCCATGGTTGGTGTGGATATCTTCTTACGGGCGTCCACGATCTCAATGAGTCGAGGTAACCCCAGGGTAACGTTGAGTTCTGCTACCCCTGCATAGTGAAATGTACGCATGGTCATCTGGGTACCGGGTTCTCCCACTGATTGGGCAGCTACTGTACCTACTGCCTCACCAGACTCCACTTCCGACCGTATGTAGGCTCTTTTAATTTCTTTCACCAGTTCATCCAGTTCATCATCATCCAGGTTATGCCTTTCGGCAGCTTCTGCTATCTCCTGAATGAGTTTTTCCGGGAACTTGGCTCTTTTCTTTTTGACCAGCTTTTCAACTTTCACTATATCCACAAAACCACCTGAATTTTTAAATACCCTGTGAGTAAATTTACGCTCATTAAATCCATTTTTTTAAAGGTAATTATTTATGAGTTATTTGCCTGATTTGGCTTTGATTCTCATTTCTTCTATTAATCGATCAATGTCGGCTACTTTTCCGTAGTCACTCTTGGCTGGGTCGATTCCATCTTCACCGTAGTGGGTCTGGATGACCACTCCTCTGTTGTCTCGCACTGTTTTATCAGCATTCACTGATAAATCCTGCAGTGCGTTCACCAGTCGACGTTGCATGTAACCACTCTGTGCTGTACGGATAGCAGTATCCACCAGTCCTTCACGTCCTCCCATAGCGTGGAAGAAGAATTCCAGTGGGTCCAGTCCGGTTTTGTAACTGGAGTGAACAAATCCACTTGCTTTAGCACCGAGTTCACCTTCCTGGAAGTGAGGTAAAGTTCGTTTACTGTAACCCCTCTCGATACGACCACCACGAACAGATTGTTGTCCCACACAGGCTGCGATCTGAGTCAGGTTTAGCATGGAACCTCGAGCACCGGTTAATGCCATGATAACTGCGTGGTTGTCCATTCCAAAATAGCTTTCTGCTATTTCCCCTGATTTATCCCTGGCTTCACCCAGTACCTGCATGATCTTCATCTCCAGGGTTTCCCTGAGACTGCGGCCAGGTAGGGCTTCCAGTTCATCGTTATGGTATGCTTCAATGAGCATTTCCACTTTCTGTTCAGCCCGGGAGAGTAGTTCCTCGATCCTGTCCTGTGCTTCACGTGGAATTTCCTCATCTGCAGTACTGGTGGTGAATCCCCGTTTCATGATACCCGAGATGGCTAGTTTAGTGGCTGCATCCAGGAATTCTCGTGCACGGTCAGTTCCGTACTCCTTAACCACGGAGTCCAGGATTTTACCAGAAAATGCACCGTATGCCTTTTCATCTATAGCACCGGATTTAAGCTGTCCATTCTCTATAACCACATATGCATCGTTTTTACATTCCTGCCTCAGACATTCATCGCATTTACGACATATCTCTGCTTTGTAGACCATGTTCAGGTCTTTTGGTAGGAGTAAGCTGAATATTTCTTTACCAGTCCATTCCTGGTTTCTTGGTTTGGGTATTGGTAACTGTGATTTTTTGAGCATCTGGAACACGTCATCCTCACGGAAGTTGGATCCTTCCCTGGTGAGTAGGTATGCTCCGGATATGTGATCGTGTATTCCACCGATAATCGGCCCTCCGAAACGGGGCGATAGTATGTGTTCCTGTACCCTCATAAGGGATTTTGCTTCTGCACGTGATTCTTCTGTCTGGAAGACGTGCATGTTCATTTCGTCCCCGTCAAAATCAGCGTTGTATGGTGGACATACACAGAGGTTTAGTCTGAATGTTTTATACGGCAGGACCTTTACTTCATGGGCCATCATGGACATACGGTGTAAGGAGGGTTGCCTGTTGAACAGGACGATATCCCCATCCATGAGGTGTCTCTCCACCACGAATCCGGGTTCCAGTTTTTCGATGATTGCTTCCTTGGTTTCATCGTAGACCCTGATCTTTCTTGCATCAGGCCTGATGACGTAGTTAGCACCGGGATGTTGTTTAGGTCCGTTTCGGATGTACTTTTTCATGTCTTCGATGTTCCACTCGGTGACATAGATAGGTACTGTGACTTCGGTGGCGATCATTAGAGGCACACCTACCTCGTTGATACTTATGTTGGGGTCCGGGGAGATAACTGTCCTGGCAGAGAAGTTAACCCTCTTACCAGACAGGTTACTTCTGAAACGACCTTCTTTACCCTTTAACCGTTGAGCCAGGGTCTTGAGTGGCCTTCCTGACCTGTGCCTTGCTGGTGGCACTCCTGAGGCCTCATTATCAAAATAAGTGGTAACGTGATACTGTAATAATTCCCAGAGGTCCTCTACAATGAGCTGTGGTGCTCCTGCTTCCATGTTCTCTTTGAGGCGCTGGTTAATACGCAGGATATCCACCAGTTTGTGGGTCAGGTCATCCTCTGATCTTTCCCCTGTTTCCAGGGTGATGGAAGGTCTCACTGTCACTGGGGGTACGGGTAGTACGGTCAGCACCATCCATTCTGGTCGGGCTACTTTGGAGTTAATTCCTAGGTAAACGTAATCATCTTCAGGGATTTTTTCCAAGCGTTCTCTGACCTCGCTGGGGGTTAATTTGTAGTTACCCTCAACTATGGATACAGGTTTGTCAATTTTAACATCTTCCTGTTCCGTGTCACAGTGGGGGCACTTATCCCGGCGTGCGGTGGTGTAAACATCCTTCACTAATCCGGTGATGCTTTCCTCATTTTTCAGTCGGGACTCAATTCTATCCCTGTAGTCTATTCTTTCGGTTTCAGTTAAAAGCACCCTTCCACATTCACTGCAGGTAGAACGTAAAATTTTGTGTATTGTGTCTGCGAATCCAACATGGACTACTGGTCGAGCCAGGTTTATGTGACCAAAGTGTCCCTGGCAGTCTCCTCCTTTAGAACCACACGATCGACATCGAAGTCCAGGATCAATAACTCCCAGTCGGGGGTCCATTAGACCCGCTTCTATGGGGTATCCATCTTCATCGTAGGTATCGGGGGTCACGATTTTGGTGACGGACATTCTCCGGATGTTCTCCGGTGATAGCAGGCCAAAGTTGATCTGGGCGATCTTCTTTAAAATTCCTTTCAAACTCACTCTCTCCTCTTTTTAATACATACCCTTAGTTTAGACCCTTAATCAGGCTTTATCTTCAAGAACCAGTTTGGGGAAAATGCACAGGCTCTTGAGTTCGTCCAGTAATAGTTTAAATGCGTATGATATCTCCACAGGGTAACTGTCTGAATCTCCACATATTGGACAGTATCGTTTATCTCTTATTCTGTCGTATATGGCAACCATTCCACAATCACCACAGATTATGGCCTCATACTTGTCAGATTCATCCAACAATCGCTCTTTAAGGGCTAATGCAGCTCCGTGAGCTATGAGACAGTCTCTTTCCATTTCTCCGAATCTGAGACCTCCTTCTCGGGCTCTTCCCTCGGTGGGTTGTCGGGTTAGAACCTGTACCGGCCCCCTTGACCGGGCGTAAACTTTGTCTGAGGTCATGTGGTGTAATTTCTGGTAGAAAGCCACTCCCACGAATATTTCTGCTTCGATTCTTTCACCAGTGATCCCGTTGTACAGGGATTCCCGGCCAGCAGTTTCGAAACCATTGTTACGGAGCAGGTCCATTATTTCTTCTTCCTGGTTTCCACTGAATGGTGTTCCATCCATACGATGCCCTTCCATGCAGCCGGCTTTACCAGCTAACATTTCCAGCACCTGTCCCACTGACATCCTGGAAGGGATAGCGTGAGGGTTAACTATGAGATCTGGTACCACTCCTTCAGCAGTGAAGGGCATGTTTTCTGGGGATACTATCAGACCAACCACTCCTTTTTGTCCGTGTCTGGATGCGAATTTATCACCAAACTCTGGTTGTCTCTGGTCTCTTACTCGTATTTTAGCCAGTTTACTTCCTTCCACTGTTTCAGTAAGCATGACTGCATCCACCACTCCGTGTTCTCCGTGTCGTACGGTGACTGAAGTTTCTCTTCTTCGTTCAGCCACTGTTCCGAACTCGTCGATCTCTTCTAAGAAACGGGGTGGTGAGGTTTTCCCTATGAGGACATCCCCTGATTTCACGTTGACTTCGGGGTTGACAATTCCATCTTCGTCCAGGTTGCGGTACACTTCCTCAGAACGGTATCCGCGCACCATGTTTTCTGGTACTTCGAATTTGTCTTCCTGTCCCCCGGGGTATCTTCGCTCGGAAGCCTCGTAGGATCTGAAAAATGAGGATCGGGCCAATCCACGTTCAATGGAGGCCTTGTTAAGTATGAGGGCATCTTCCATGTTGTAACCCTCGTAGGACATTACTCCCACCACGAAGTTCTGACCGGATGGCCGTTTATCGTACTGGGTGGCATCCATACTCCTGGTTTTGACTATTGGAACCTGAGGATGGTGCAGCAGGTGTGCACGGGTGTCTGTCCTTAAATTATAATTAGAAACATAAAGTCCCAGTGCCTGTTTGGTCATCCCTGCTTCCATGGTGTTACGGGGGGATGAGTTGTGGTTGGCATAGGGAATGATCCCGGCACAGATCCCCAGCATGGTGGAGGGGTCTATTTCCAGGTGAGTGTGATATTCATTGATTTCATATGGGAACATGGCAATGTAGGTGTTTTCTTCTTCCTCAGCATCGAGGTATTCGATGATTCCTTCATTTATCAGATCCATCCATGTCATTTCCCCATCAGCAATTTTCTGAAAATGTTCATCTGTTAAGCGTGACCCACCGTTTTCAACCACAATGAGTGGTCTTCGGGTTCTTCCAGGGTCATTGAACAAGTATATTTCATTGTTTTCAGGATAATGAGTGATGTTCATTTCATAGGATACTTCTCCAGATCTCCTTTTCTGGCGCATTTCTTCCATGAAACCTTCTGGATCATCACAAGTTCCAATAAGCTTTCCGTTAGTATAAACCTTGCATTTTTTCACGAATCGGCCCCCAATAGCTGGCTTTTCATAATAAAATAAATTTTAACTCCTTAATATCTCATCTCGTCCCTTAAAGGGGATTGATGCTCTTCGCTTTCTTGACCACTGCTTCCAGTTCCTCAGGGTCGGAACCTTCAGAAATTTTGGCCAGTATGGCCAGGTTCTTCACCAGTCCACAGTTGGGACCCTCTGGGGTTTCGTTGGGACAGATCTTCCCAAACTGAGTAGGATGCAAATCACGAGCTTCAAAGTGAGGCTGACTCCTTGAAAGTGGCGAAACAACACGTTTAAGGTGTGAAAGAGTTCCCATATAACTAGTTCGGTCCAGTAACTGGCTTACACCAGCCCGTCCACCAACCCAGTTCCCAGTGGCTATGGCGTGTTTGATGTTTTCAGTGAGAACATCTGAACGCACTGCCTGCTTAACTGAGGGTTCTTTTCCACGAGCAAGGCTTCTCTCCAGTTGGTAAGTCATGTCACGAGTTAGACTGGTGAATGCTACCCTGAACAGGTCCTCCATAAGGTCTCCGGATACACGGAGCCTTTTGTTGGCGTAGTGATCCTTGTCGTGTGGTTCACGTTCATCAAAAATAACTTGCAGGAGCATTTCTGTCATTTCAGCCAGGTAAGTGGCTTTTTCTGCTCTTTTTTCTGGTTCCACACCTATGTGTGGTAATAAGTATCGGTCAATGACATCTTCTGCCCTTTTGATCCGGTACTCCTCGGTCATACCCTTGGCCACCCGGTTACCAATGTACTTGATAGCATCGTAGGTGTTGGTTATTTCCGAGGTTTGAATATCATCTATGAGTAGGAACTGCACATCATTTTCTTCAGAAACACTGCTGACCAGATCCACATCTTTTTCCAGTCCCAGTGCACGGAGTAGAACCACCAGTGGTATTTCTCCAGGTACGTAAGGGAATGATATCCTGAGGAATACACCTTTTTTCCGTGGTTTACGATATTCCAGAGTGATACGTGCTCTGAATCCGCTCTTAATCGAGGTTACTATTGCCCTCGCTCTGCGGTCTTCTTTTTCACCGATTCTTTCCAGTATGATCTTGTTAGGTGCAATCTCTTCCATGGTTACTATGGCCCTTTCTGAGCCATTAACAATGAAATAGCCTCCTGGATCCTGGGGGTCTTCCCCATTATCTTCCAGTTCATTGTATCCTAATCCGTTTAAGTGGCAGATGTTGGATTTGAGCATAACTGGAAGTTCACCAATGTACACTTTTTCAAGGGTGGGTTCCTCTTCACCTTTGGAAAGAGCCATGTCCATGTACATGTGGGCAGAATAAGTTAAATTTCTAAGTCTGGCTTCAGTGGGAAAAACCTTACTTTTTGAACCATCTGCTTCCTTAATGTAAGGCTTCCGGATTTCAACTTTACCCGTTTGTATGCAGTACTCTCCCTGCTCCAGAACAATGGGCTCGGTTATATCAATTATATCCTGTATACGGTGATCTACAAAGTCATTGTATGACTTAATATGATGATCCACCAGTTTGTATTCATCAAAAAAGGTATCGACAAGTCCCCAGGCATTTTTTACCATTAAATTCCTCCAAAAAACAACCCATACCTAATCCATCTTATTATAACACCAACGTAGGTAGTCCTAGTGGTTCTGGTCCATTAATATCAATGTATATATATTATATTATTAAAATATAACACAATTTATGTACCGGTTTATAAGGCAAGGCATTATTCACTAAACTATTTTATGTGCTTTGTTATTAAATCAATTATCTATATTTAATCTAAAACCAAACGGTAGGTTTCGAATTTACCCGCAGTCTGACTCTTTCTAGTTATTTTGAGAATATCCCCCGGCTTAGCTTCTATAGCTTTAACAACCGGATCATCAGCCTTTATTTTGGGTAGCTGTTCGGGATGGATATCCAATTTTTTCAATACTTTCTTAACATCAGATTTCGACAAAACAACATGATCTGGAACCAGTTCGTGTTTTAAGATATCCTTCTTCACCATTTAATCCTCCATTAAAAATTAGAACGGGCCCGACGGGAGTTGAACCCGCGGCCACCTGGTTAAAAGCCAGGCGCTCTCCCAGACTGAGCTACGGGCCCTCTAAAACGCCTTGGCCGGGAATTGAACCCGAGTCGCGGGCTCGACAGGCCCGCATGATAGCCCCTACACCACCAAGGCAAATACTTTAGCAGAACTAGAGTATAGTGGTTTATGTTATGCTTCCTTATATACTTTTCCTTTCTGTTGATTACATATAAAGGTTTGGGTAAATATCTAGAGGATAAAGTGACTGGTCACCTTCATCTTGATTGAAGATACCATCAACAGTTTCCATTGATTGGTAGATATTTAAGTCCCGCCTGCCGGACTTGAACCAGCAACATTCGGATCTACAGTCCGACGCTCTGCCAAATTGAGCTAAGGCGGGATAAAGTTTCAGATTTATTTGAGGATCATTTAATGATCTAAAAATGGGACCACCCGGATTTGAACCGGAGTCTCAGGCTCCCAAAGCCCAAAGGATCGACCAAGCTACCCTATGGTCCCACATTACTTTAAATCCAATTATTTTTATCAGACCTACATCTAAACTATGTTATTCTTATTTAACCATCAGTCTAGAGCCCCGGACGGGAATTGAACCCGCGACCACGAGATTACAAGTCTCGCGCTCCACCAGACTGAGCTACCGAGGCATTTTAACTTTTGAGATATTGCCTTATATAGTTTTGGGTGGAGACCTATTGACTTAAATCTGGTCTTAACTATTTTTCAAATGTTTAAGAGGGGAATTCTTACTATGGTTAATCCAAGTATTTAAACTTGATTTAATTTTTGGGTGAAATCAATGAAATTCAGGTGAAATGATTAAATTTTAAATAAATTAATTCAAATTTTTATTAAATCATAAGATTATGTTAACACACAAGGTATGGAATATCATTGTTAAAAGTTACAGTGCTAACCTTTCATACTCTACCTATTAGTACTCTACCTATTAGTACTCTACTATTCAATCTTTTCCCTGAGCACTTCCACTGCAGGCAGCCTTTCCCCCGCAATAAGACTGATAGAAGCTCCGCCTCCACTGCTTATGTGGCTGATTCCAGATAGGCCCATTTTATTGGCAGCAGCTGCCAGGTGTCCACCACCAATAATGGAGAACCCTGCAGATGAGGAGATTGCATTTAGTATATCCTCGGTACCCTGGTTGAATCCTTCTTTTTCAAAAACCCCCGCGGGACCATTGGCGAATATGGTCCGTGCATTTCTAATGACACGTGCGTATTCAGTGGTAGTTTCAGTACCCAGATCAAATATAGGCAGGTTGGGAAGTTTGCCCACAGGATATTCTAATCGTTTATCATCCTTACATACCGCTAGATCTGTGGGTACCAAGATCTGGTCTTTGAATTTTTTACATAACATTTTGGCCTTTTTAACATATTCACAGTAGTTTCTGTCTTCTATGAAGTTCCGGTTATATTTTCGTATGTTTACTCCTCCACCCCACAGGAATATGTTGGCCACCAGCCCAGTGGTAAGGATGTAATCAGCACTACCTGATTCCAGGGCATTTTCCATAACCATTATGGAATCATCAACCTTAACTCCGCCCAGAACATAGACACACGGCCTTTCCACATTACTAACCGCACTGTACATTGCTTTAAGTTCCCTTTCCATCACCCTTCCAGCTGCAGAGGGTATTTTAACTGCAAATCCCACCAGTGATGGTTGTGAACGGTGTGCGGCAGCAAATGCATCATTGATGAAATAATCAGCCAGTGGTGAAAGCATTTTTACCATATGGGTTTCGGCCTGCTGTGGTGGTTCTCTCTGCAATATTTCTTCGGAGTAGAAACGTACATTCTCCAGTAGAAGAATTTCTCCTCCTTTTAGATCCTTAATGGCCTTCCGGGCATTGCTACCAAATATGTCATCCACATAACCCACTGGTTTATCCAGTAAATTGGAAAGGGCTTCAGCATGCTGTTCCATTGTTGTGAAATCTTTTTTACCCGGACGACTCTGATGAGCAATTATAACAGTTTTAGCACCTTTGTCTGCCAGTTCAGCTATGGTTTCAGCGTGTAGTTTTATGCGTGTATCATCAAGTAGTAGTCCAGTAAGGGGGTCAACTGGTGAGTTTATATCCACTCGTACCAGTACTGTCTTTCCCTCCACTTCCAGGTCATCTATGGTGTTAAAATCAGAGGCCATTATTTATTCCACCGTTAAAGGATTTTAAAATATTCCAAGTTAGATATTTTCCATGTTCAAGATTTGTTACTCTTATCGGGTTTATATCTGTAATATATGATTATATCTGTACGATCATATCTGTATTAGTGCGTTTATCTGTTTAATTCCCATAATTATTACTAACAGTAATCATTCCCCAAGATTAAATGTTTTTACTAGATTTGGTATTGATTGCTGAAATTATTATGGTCTTAGAATCATTATAGTCTTAAAACGGATTATTTATTTTCCTTAATTTTATTTATTTCCGATTAAGTTAGATTCTATTCTGATTAAACTAGATTCATCCTATTAAACTAGATTTCATCTACAGGTAGGCCTATTAGGTTAGATCTTACTTACCAGATCCAGAAGGGCCTGTTTGGGGTCAGAAGCCAATATAATTCCTGATGCCAGGAGCACTCCCTCACTTCCCAGTTCCAGGGCTGCTTTCATATCATCTCCAGTAGAGATACCTGCACCACACAGGACTCTTACATTGGGATTGATATCTTTGATTGCTGCCACACTTCCCTCCACTATTTCAGGTTCGGCCTGTGATACAGGTATCCCTGATCCAATGAGTTCTGGTGGTTCTATTGCTACAAAATCAGGTTTCAAGGCGGCTGCGGCTGCACTGGTCTCCACATTGTTGGTACACACTACACTGATCATGTCAGCTGCAGTGACTTTGCTGATGACTGTATCAATATCAGCCAGTTGCATTCTCTGCTCAGAATGGTTGATAAGTGTGCCTGATGCTCCTGCTTCCTTCGCACATTCAATTAACATACTACCAGTGTGTCCGCCGGCATCCACCGGGTCAATGTGTTGAGCTAGAACCGGTATTTTTACTTCCTGTGATAATCTCCAGAGGTCGGCTCCTTGAGGTGCCGCTACCATGTTAACTCCAGTTTCTTCAGCTACTTGTTCCAAAGCTCTGGCTAATTGCAGGGCTTTTTCTCCAGTAGACTCTAAGTAAGTTTTAAAATTCAAAATTACCAGAGGGGTTTGTGTTATTTTCATAATCAGCCTCCTAAAAATGTGCAGTACTCTGTATTTCTTTTTAAGGGCGAGATATAAAAATATTTTGGTTTTAATCCAGATTGAATTCATACCCCTAAAATCTATAATAATTAGATAAAACCCTAAAAAATGGTTAATAAATAGTCTTAAAAAAAACTGAGATAAAATGGCAAATCCTATGAAAAATGGTATATGTAGTGGTTTATTATTTTGATAAAAATGTTAATAAAATAAAAAGAGATAGTTTCAACAGTTCTGCGTTGAACTGCTGAATTTTTCGTTTATTTCTAGGTTTTAATTTAGTAGTACTTTTATCCGCCTGCAATCACAGTTGCTGAGCTGTCGTGAGCAGTTGGTTGTCCTACCCATGCCTGACCAGAGTAGTCAGCATCAACCCAGCTATTACCATTCCAAACCTCAACAGAACGATGATTGGAAGAGTAGCTGTTTGCATACTGAACAATTCGTGCTCTTGTACCGGATGCTGTTAACTGACTGTACATAGCATTACTGACATCCCAGCAATCACCACTGTAACCCTTACTGTAACTGTAGGATTTAGTGTAGCTTCGAACTGCAGTTGCATAGGTTTTCTTGGATGTTGATTTACTTGAACTGTAACTAGTGTCACTGGTACTTTCACCGGCTGCTGCCTGCACCTGAGCTAAATACTTATCCCAGTTCGCCATGGCATTTTTAGTATCATTACCCACAACACCGTCAACAATTAAACCGGATTCTTCCTGGAAATCTTTAACAGCTTTTTCAGTGTCATTACCAAAAACACCATCAATATTACCAGCGTAGTAACCGTAATCAGTCAACCACTGCTGTAGTTCTTTAACTTTATCACCGGTAGCTCCAAGCTTCAATGAACCATTAGTAGTAGTGTTATTTCCTAAAATCTTACTTGAATTCTCACCAAACGGCTTGTTATTAACAATCACAGACTGAGCCTCATTAACCTCAGCACCTGTAACACCAACCTGCAAACCACTGGCAGGATTCACACCATTCGCACTATTATCCTGGTCACCCACAGCACCCGAAATCGGGACCACCGCAACAACCATACATAACATACATAATACTGCGTAGGTAGAGTTTCGCTTCACTCGCTTAATTATACCGCCTCCGTGCCCCATAAAATCAAGTTTATGGGACTCTCTTGGACTACATTATGATGGAAACAATATCCCTTATAAAGGTTTCGAAAAAAATCTCGAAAAACGGACCATAGAGGGCTTTTTTTAGGATTTAAGACACGCTATGAGGTTATTTAACTTAACGATCTGGGACCGGCTGCTTCCTTTAGTATTTTTAGTAAATCACCTTAATTTAAAGCCCATTTCCCCAAAATAAGCTTATGCAATTCCAGTTTATATGAGGGATATACTTCCTTATAAGGCATAAAATGGAATTAATCAAACTTTAAATGATTAAAGACCATCAAATCATGAGTTTTTGTTAAATAAGATTTATATGAACCTTAATTAAATTTAAGAGATTTTAAGGCATTTTTTAACAAATGAGGTCTGATTCTTTTCTATTAATAATTTTTACCCATTTAAAATGGAATTTTTAATAACTAATTGCCGGAATATATATTCCGGTAGGGGCCAATGGAACTTGATTGTACCTTCATTAACCTAAATAAACCTTAAATAATCTATAAACAGATAGTAACTGTAATAAAGCACAAAATATTAAAAAAAAGATAAAATAAATTTTTTAACACATAAGCCTAACTCTCCTCCGAAATATTCTAAATAAAAAATAAATAATCTACCTTAGAATATAGTAGAATATAGTAAAAATAATGGATGACAATGAACTCTTTCAAAACGAATATTAGTTAAATACAAAACAAATATTTCTTATATTATTCCCCATATTTTTTCAATTTCTTAAGACAATCCTAAACATTATTTTTCTATAAAATTTTTCTATAAAAATGATTATTAAAAATAGAACTATTCATCTACTGTAGAATCAATATGGGATAGGTGAACTTAAATTTGAGTTCTATCCATTATACAATTAATCTTATACAATTAATCCGAAATATACCAATTACAAGATGCAAATTACCTAATAACTAATGTAACTATTTAAAAAATAATGTAACTATTTAAAAAAAATCACTAAATAATCACTGAAATCATATACAATACTAATTATCACTTACCCAAGAAGAATTAAAATTTAGGTGAAACAGGAAAATGCCATTAACAGATCAGGCCATAGAAGCACTGGAAAAGAAAGGATATCGTTTTGTGGGTTCAAAAAGACATGCAGCAGCTAAAGTGTGTCACTGGACTAAAAAAAGTATCATGGACGATGGTGTTTGTTATAAAGAAAAATTCTACGGTATAGAAAGCCACCGTTGCCTGCAAATGTCACCCAGCATAGCATTCTGTCACCATAAATGTCTCTTCTGTTGGAGGGATATTTCCATAACCAGCACTACCTGGGAGGAAGAGTTCGATGATCCAGGGGAAATAATAGATGAATGTATAAAAGCTCAGCGTAAACTGCTGGTGGGCTTCTTTGGTAATCCTAATGCCAACAGTCAAAAGATAGCAGAAGCTCAGGATCCCACCAATGCCGCCATATCACTGGCTGGGGAACCATTATTATATCCTTCTATCAACCAGCTTCTGGAGGAATATAAAAAGAGGAAATTCACCACCTTCCTGGTGAGTAATGGTCTCAGTCCAGATAAGCTGGGAAGCCTGGATCCAGAACCAACTCAACTGTATCTGTCCCTTGATGCCCCCAACATTGAAACCTATAAGAAGCTCTGCGATCCCCAGATTAAAGATGGTTGGGAGAAATTAAATCATTCACTGGATCTTTTATCAAGTTTCAACTGTCGCACCGTGATTAGAATGACCAGTGTTGCAGGTTACAACATGACCCACCCGGAGGAGTATGCGCGGATCATCGAAAAAAGTGACCCTGATTTCGTGGAGATCAAAGCTTACATGTATGTGGGTAGCTCGCGTGACCGTTTAAAATTCGAAAACATGCCCCGATCCAATGATCTTAAGAATTTTGCCCAGGAAATTGCCAGTTTATGCGGGCGCAAAATTGTAGATGAGTCTCCTGAAAGCAGAGTGGTACTTCTAGCTTAATAAACGTGTTCTAGTTTAATTCTAGTTTAATTCTAGTTTAATTCTAGTTTAATTCTAGTTTAATTCTAGTTTAATTCTAGTTTAATTCTAGTTTAATTCTAGTTTAATTCTAGTTTAATTCTAGTTTAATTCTAGTTTAATTCTAGTTTAATGAGATTTATTGTAAACACAAGTTAGGAAATTACTTTTGTAATATAAATCGTTTCTCAAATAATCATAAAATTACTATTACTAAAATAAAATTAATACAAAGCAATGGGTACAATGATTGGGCTAAAAAATAGATTATAATCCCCATAAATATAAATTATCAAAATATGATTGCCCCCATATAGTTATATGTTATAAATTTGATCATGACTCTTTTTTATTCACCCCATTATCCAAAGGAAGGAATTACAGGAACCCAATAGAGTTTTGAATCATAATTTTCCCATAGATTTAATTAGGTGTTAAACATAATATGGAAATGATATTAAAATAATTGTTAAAAATTAAGATCAACGGAGTGGTAGGATGAAAAAGTTGTTGTTAGTTCTAATAATATTAATAGCATTTTTAGGTTCCGTATACGGTGCAAGTACCTCTGGTTTTGCAATAACCTATGGAGAGACAACTTACAATAACCCTTCCTATAAAAGTACGGTGAACACCTACTTCCAATCCCATACTGATAAAAATTTGAGTACATTCAATACCAAGGTTGTTACTGCATCACAGGTGAATCAAATTGCCAAAAATATCACTGGACGCACTTACAACTCTAACCAGATTTTTTCCTGTGCACTGGTAGACTTGAGCTACAGTCAGGGCATCAAGATCATTGTGGACAGCAGCAAAATAAACACAGTGACCTCTAAAATGTATGCCAATGCATTAAAATCCACGGGAATTACCAACGGTTATGTGGTGGTTACATCACCAGTCAGTGCTACTGGAGAATCAGCACTTACGGGAGTGTTAGAATCTTATGAAGTCGCAGTGGGAACTTCCATACCGGAAGAAGCAAAGAAAGCAGCCACTGAAGAGCTTTACACTGAAACCCAGATTGCCAACCAAACCGGTCAAAGCACGGATAAAATAGCTGAACTGTTTGATCAGGCCCAGCAGGAAGTTCAAAAACAGAATTTACAGGACCCCACCCAGATAAAAACCATCGTTATTAACGTGGCCAACAGTATGAATATAAATTTAACTGACAGTCAGGCTCAGGACATAGCAAATGCCCTTGCTAACTCTCAAAAAGTTCAGGGCAGCCTTACTGATTTCAAAAACCAACTAGAAGCTGCCACCCAGCAAGCATCTCAATCCCAGGGCATATTGAATCAGATAAAGAATTATCTGCAGAGTTTCGCTGATTATATTATGAGCTTTTTCGGAGGATAAGATCAATCTTCTAATCAATATACATTATTATGAGCTTAATCAAAGGGATAAAATCATTATAAAAATTATGAGCTTCATAGAAGAGAAGATCATTATAAATAATAGATCCAGATACCATTAAAGATGTGAAATTGTCAGATTATCCAGTAGTCATATCATATATTAGTTATATGAAAAAAAATCCACAATGGCAAATACAACAAAATCGAAAAACAGATTGATCAATGACTATGCTTAAAAATTAGTAACCTTCCACCAGATTACTGGTAAACACAACCCAATCAATCTGAACATAGGACCCTACGATTATTATCATAGGCCATGATACTCAGCTAACCAACAATGATATGGGAAATATCATCCATTGACTCCCTGCATCCATTTGTAATTATCCATTATTAATAGACCAGATACAAAATAGTGATAACCATGTTAATCGCCCAAAACCATTTACAGCTCATATTAGAAGTGGCCGTGATAATACATATGGGCGTTTTACTGCTTATAAATATCATTCCATTCACTTTGAGCATGGTACTTTTCTTGTCCCTTATTTTAACCATGTTCTTGGCGGGAATATTCAGTGTAGACACAGCCCTTCTTTTCCTACCATTTTTCTCTCATCAGGAATTTACCCACCCCTTTGGTCCACTTGCGGTTTTCGCCTGGACAACTCTTTCTGCATCAGCCAGTCTGTTAAGTGAAGTTGAAATCAAATCAACATCAATAACTGCCCTTTCACTGATTCTTTTCGGTGTGATAGCCGTTGCCGGAGGTTTAATGCACCGCTCATTCCTGATATTATGGTTCCTGGGATGGTTCCTGGGATACTTTATCATGTCCAAAAGCTTCCGCAGAAGCGTTAAAATTACCAGAAAAAGGGTTTTTACAGTTGTAGGAGCAGCAGTAGGCGGTTTTGCCCTTCTGGAAATCTTATCAAGAGTATTAAATGCTACGGTACTCAGCCCCCTACTTAGATTAAGTAGATTAGAAGAATATGCAATTCCCAGTCTGAAGATGGTTGTTAAAAACACTCAACTTTGGGGACACGTTCAAGGTTCCTGTTACTGGGGAGCAAGCTGCCTGGGTGGATCTGATGGATATGTAACATTACCCATGAACCTGATAAACACGTTCACCCTACCATTCCCATTGTTTTTTGGAGTTTTAGTCACTAAAAAGGATGTTATTGACTATATGCTCCCTGGAATCTTTGGAGTCGCCTTTGACTTCGGATTCGGTGGGCTCTTTGCTTTAATGTGCTGGTGTGTATTTGTCATGTGCAGTGGTTTTTACGTACTTCGCAAGTACCGAAGCAAAAGGAGAGTTGGAAATAGGAGATACTTGGGAAGAGAAGCCCTCTTAATCGGGGCATTAACCGCATTCATGGCTCAAACCATAATCGGACTGTTCCTATTCAACCGAAGCTTTAATGGATCCGCTATGATAACCTACATATTCTTATCTGCAATGGTGGTAGCTCACTTAGTAAGTGTAAGACCCAGTTCAAGATAAAGATACAGGTTTAAATAAATACAATCCACTACTTTTATGATTCATTTTACATTTTTTCCAATCTTATCTATCAACAATGTAAAAAAAACTGTTTAAATAAATTAATAAAGAAAAAACAGATGCATAACAGAGAAATATGAAAAAAATGTAAGAACAAAAACTAGTGGTAAAATTTTTAATTAATTATATTTTAAGATAAACTTTACTTTTTAATCATTTTTGGAAAATATGAAATGAAAAATAAAAATAAAAGATTAATTTTTACTTAACTCATTGCATAACTCGACTGCTTTCCTGGCAGCAGCTTCCATAGATGTTTCATAGCTAACTCCTGCCTCGGTAAGAATACGTTGCCCCTCTTCTTCATTGGTACCAGTAAGGCGGATAACCAGAGGTATTTCTCGTTTAGTCTCCTCTAAAACACTGATAACACCGTTGGCCACATCATCTGCACGAGTGATCCCACCTAAAACATTTAAAAATACTACCTTTACCTGAGGGTTGGATATGACCAGGTTCAGTGCCCGGGCTATGTTTTCCTGTGATGCTCCGCCCCCAATGTCCAGGAAAGTGGCTGGTTTTCCACCGTAGAGTTTGAGCATGTCCATTCCAGTGAGGGTGAGACCAGCACCGTTACCAATGACTGCAATATCTCCATCCAGCTTCACATAGGCAAATTCATCACTGGGTTCAGTTTTAAACCTTGCCAGGTCCCGGTGACGGTACAGAGAATCATCATCAATATCCAGTTTGGCATCAGCAGCTATAATTCCCTTGCTGGTGAGTACCAGGGGATTGATTTCTGCTATATTGGCATCATACTTTTTGAATATCTGGTAAAGTTTCCAGATGATCCCACCAACTGAGGATATCAGATCATTAGTTACTCCCATTTTACGAGCTATCTCCCGTGCCTGGTAAGGCATGAACTCATCCAGGGGATCCAGATAATATTTAAATATTTTTTCAGGAGTTTTATGAGCTACTTCCTCAATATCCACCCCACCAGATTTACTGGCCATTATAATGGGTTTGCGAGCAGACCGGTCCACTGCCACACTCAGATAAAATTCATCCTGAATATCAAGCATTTCTTCAACCAATACTTTCTGGACAGTTTCACCCCTAATATCAGATCCTAATAATGTTTCAGTGATTTGATATGCTTCAGGAGGGTTTTCAGCGAATTTAATACCACCGGCTTTGCCTCTTCCACCAATAAGAACCTGGGATTTTATAGCCACTGGCTTATTAATAGTTAGAGCAGCTTTTTGAGCTTCTTCAGGAGTTTCTGCCATTATACTTTGTGGTGTGGGTATTTTCCCTTCACGGAAAATCTCTTTGGCCTGGTACTCATGGATCTTCAAATTTTAAGCCTCCTGAGTGGAAAGTTCCATTCCTGCTTCAAATGCAGACAGATTTTTTTCCTCAGTTCCAGGTGGAACACTGGCCACTATAGCGTTACGCGCTGCCTCTTCAGATATAACCTTGGTGAAACCGATTATAGCACCAATCATTACGATGTTAGCCACGATTCGTAGGCCCACCTTCTCATCTGCGGTACGGGTGGCTGGTGCATGGTAAACTTTAATATCATGTTCTTCCACAAATGAACGAATCTTATCTTCCATTACCATGTCTGGGTCTATTATCAGGATACCCCCCTGTTTCAAGCCGTCCAAGTAAGCAATTAATGCTTCATGGGACATGGCTACAAATATGTCAGGATGGTGCACTTTAGGATAGTCAATTTCTTCATCACTGATGACCAATTCTGTCCTGGAAGCACCTCCTCGTGCTTCAGGACCATAAGACTGGGTTTGAACTGCATGTAATCCATCGTATAACGCTGCAGCCTTACCTATGACAATTCCTGCCAGTATGACTCCCTGACCACCAAATCCGGCTATTCTTATTTCTTTACGCAATTTATTAATCCCCCTGATATGCTGATCTGATTGAGGATGGTTTTCCAGTTGTGCATTTGGCTTCCATCAGCTGACAGATCTTGTCTGAGAATTCAGCTTCTTCCTTGTTTTGGAATTCCCCCACTATGATCTTTCCTTCCAGTTCCTCCTCAGAAAGCTTGTCTGCCCTTTTCTTAACAATACTCGCCTCTTTCATCCATTTCATCATCTCCACTGGGGATCGCATCTTGTTTTTACGACCGAAGTAAGTTGGACACTGGGAAATCACTTCTATGAATGAAAATCCATTATTCTGAATCCCTTTTTTAATGGCGTTGGATAATTGCACTGGCTGAGCAGTGGTCCAGCGGGCCACATAGGTTGCACCTGCAGCTTTAACCATCCTGGAAAGGTTGAACGGCCTTTCAACTGCCCCGTACGGTGCTGTTGACCCGTAACTTCCCTTGGGACTGGTGGGACTGATCTGTCCACCGGTCATCCCGTAGATACTGTTGTTGATACATATGACTGTGAGGTTGATGTTACGGCGTGCTCCGTGGATTAGGTGGTTGCCACCTATAGCTGCTGCGTCTCCATCACCTGTAAACACTACAACTTCGCTTTCTGGGTTGGCCAGCTTGACACCAGTGGCAAATGATATGGGTCGGCCGTGGGTGGTGTGAAGTGAGTCACATTTAACGTAGCCCGGCACTCGGGAGGAACATCCAATCCCTGATACCATTATCACCTTTTCAAAGTCCACATTTGCCATTTCCATACCGTTGAAGAATGTGTTCATGATAATTCCATTTCCGCATCCTGCGCAGAATATGTGGGGAAGTCTATCCTTCCTTAAGTATTTCATAAAACGGTTTTCCCTGTTTTGGTCCATCTTCTTCATCTCCATGGATGAAAATATATTATACTAGTTTAATATCGATTGAAATTGATTTATATCATTTGGATATATCGTTTGATTAATTTATATCGATTTAAAGTGTTTTTAGTTTAAATTATGAAGAATATATTGTTAATTTTATGTTAATTAAATCCAATAATCTAATTGATCATCATTTACCCTTGATTTTTTCCAGGATCTCTTCTGGCAGGTGCATCTCACCACCGATCTTGGGTGCTAGTTCTGTCTTTACTCCGGGAAGGATCCTTTGAATTTCATAAAATATCTGTCCAAGGTTCATTTCCACTACAATTACCCGCTGAGCTCCCTCAACAGCTTCCTGGATCATTTTCTCAGGGAATGGCCATACAACATCCATTTTAATAAATCCTGCCTTTAACCCCTGTTCCCTAGCTGTTCTAACTGCTTTGAGAGCTGATCTTGAGGGTGCACCGTAGGAGATCACAACTACCTCTGCATCATCCACATCTTCGGTTTGTATCCGTGCTATATCATTGGTATGATGCAGGATCTTGTCACATAAACGTTTAACCAGTTTGGAGTGTGCTTGTGGACTGGAAGTATCAGGGTATCCCCGCTCGTCATGGGTGAGTCCAGTGATATGCATTTTATATCCATCACCAAAGGCAGGCATGGGACTGACTCCATCAGGCTCTGCATGGTATGGTAAGAATTCTCCAGGTTCCTGGGTGGGCATCTTCCGGGCAGTAATTTTAACTGTTTCCGGGATGCTGATCTTCTCCCTCATATGGCCCACTATCTCATCACTCATGACCATCACCGGGACACGGTACTTTTCAGCCAGGTTAAATGCTTCTACTGTGAAATCAAAACATTCCTGTACTGATGATGGGGATAATGCTATGATTTCGTAGTCTCCGTGGGATCCCCAGCGGGCCTGCATCATATCACTCTGACTGGCCATGGTGGGCTGTCCTGTGGATGGAGATCCTCGCTGCATATTCACTATCACCAGGGGAGTTTCAGTCATTACCGCGTATCCAATGTGTTCCTGCATCAGGGAGAATCCTGGCCCTGAAGTAGCGGTCATGGCCTTCACACCAGCCCACACCCCACCTATAACTGCACCCAGGGCAGATATTTCATCCTCCATCTGGACGAATGTTCCTCCCTCACGGGGTAAGAATACTGCCATGTCTTCTGCGATTTCTGTAGATGGAGTTATGGGGTAGCCAGCAAAAAAACGACAGCCCGCTTTAATTCCCCCTCTGGCACAGGCTTCATTGCCCTGTATAAAATAATCCTCAGTTTTCATCCTTCTCATCCACTTTTTCATCTACTCTTATTGCCTGATCAGGACACATCATAGCACATAATTGACATTGCGTGCATTTGTCCTCATTTTCAGGTACTGGAACCTGCACACCCTTCTTGTTAAGGATTCCAGATGCCTGGTAAACCTTACGGGGACAGAACTCGGTGCAGATGTTGCAACCTTTACACAGATTCTCATTAATTGTTATCATGAAATCTACCATTTTTTTATAAAATATTAGTTTTGATATTTTAAATAATTGTTGATGATTACATCCTTCATTGAAGCCACTAAATCACATCCCACCGAACAGGATGAAGTTTAATATCTTTAATAAAGCTCATGAGTGCTAATAGTTCAAGAGATTAATTGCTCAAGAGATTAATTGCTCAAGAGATTAATTGCTCAAGAGATTAATTGCTCAAGAGATTAATTGCTCAAGAGATTAATTTTTTTTAATCCACTTCTTCCACATACATGAGAGGATACTGAAGTTCTTCAATGTAGTGCATGCGCACCACCACCCTGGTTTCCTGGTACACTGATGTGACTTTCACGTCCAGCATGTCTCCAGAGAGGGAAAGATACTCATATTCATTCTCTGCTTTTTCGAGCATTTCACGGTCAATTCGCACTTCAACACTACTGATGCATGGTTGTAATGTTAGGGATTCTTCAATGGCTTTTTCCAGAGAAGGAGCACTATCCATACTTACTGGTGTCCCTACAAACTGATGAAAAAGAGCTCCCATGGTAATTGCCCCTTCAAATATGGCCCGCTCACGGGTGGTGATATTCTGGAAATATTTCTCGTCACTCATCTTAAAAACACCTGATTTTAAATTCAATTTTACTCTACATTGTTATTAGGTGGACCATGACTATTTAATTAGCTATTAATCATGACCTCCCTAGAATCATTGACAAAAAAATATGAAAATCAAGATCAATTAAATTTTTAACACATTATGAATAATCGATGGTATTTAGAGAAGTATAGAATTTGAAACACTACTACATTAAATTAATTTAATTTTAGAATCCTAAACTCAAAAAATCACTGATACGGGACATGTTTGACTCCAATGTTTCCGGGGGAATAGGGAAAAAGTATCCCAACATCAGGAAGAAGGTTAAAGCAACCGTCAGTATGAACAGTATGATCCTGTCCTCTTTAACCGGGTAAAAATAACTTAAAACAGTGCCTCCTATCATAAATAGCAGGATTATGATAATTGCATAGTGTTGCTGTTGACTGGGGATTCTGGAAGTTTTGATGGGATAGATGTTCCCCTGTTTAGCCTCGATCATCAACCTTTCCTTGGTTGATCCCAACGGATAACAGGTTATTAGAAACAGCACGTTACCCTGTTCAACTGACAACCGGTAATCCGCGGGTACTATGGTGCTGTTTTCAATGATGTATTCAACATAACCTATTCCCGGCCATTCCAGAGTTACGTTATCACCGGGTTGTAGCTGGTCCAGTTTCAGGAAGGGAGATCCATGTAGCGTGCGGTGTCCAAATAGAACCACAGTACCACTACCCGGTTTAGAAGATTGAGGTTCGTGATAAATTCCATAATCCACTGATTTGTTGTTAATGGCTTCATCAACACCAATTTTAGGAATTATAATGTAAGGAGTGTCTCCAGGTTGCTGGTTAATGGTTTGGGTGGCAGAATAGTAATTAACCTCTACCAGGGCATACAGGGAAATTATGACCATTCCGGCTATAATAAAAAAAGTGGATAGTTTCATGTGAATTCACTGATCAATATGAATCTTTGATTAGTATGGTTAAAATATACGTTCACGACTATTTCATGAAAATGATATTTTGAAATCTAAGTTTAACAGTTAATGAATATTCATTACCAAATATTCATCCTACTAACTTTTTATTTAATATAATTAATTTTAACTGAATATTCATTACAACTTCAGATTATCAACCAGTTCCCATCTGAAGAAATTAACTTTCCATTAAGAACTTAGTTCCTATCTGGAGAACATAACCCCATTGGAAGAAATTGGATGTCCTATCGGAAGAACTTAGCGTAAGCTACGCCTGCACCTATGATGATTACACCAACCAGGAATAAACCAAATGGAACACCGGTTTGCGATGTAGGTACAGTGGTATTTGTAGCGGCTGCTGCAGTGGTAGGTATGGAAGATGCTGCAGCTGCAGAACTTCCTTTAGATGTTGAACTTGAAGATGTTGCTGGCCACTGGTAAGTGTAGGAATAATGCTTGCTTTGACCGGGGTATAAAAGTACATCCCATGCTGCAGTATTGGCCCATGGTACTTCTTTATCCGTGTATGTGACTTGAGGATTACTATAAGTTAAACTTGAGTCAATTGGAACAATTGGAGCTCGTACAATTCCTGATACTTTTGGACGTGTTGTGTCTGTATTTTTTATCCAAAAACAAAAATGACCCTTCCAAGAAATAAGATCTAAACTTGGATTCAGGTACTCAATTTCATTAGGAAGGAACCAAGAGGCCTGTAAACCAGGTTCATTTAAAAGAGGCCAAAAGGTGTTGTTCGCTCCGGGTTGCCTTATATAAGAATTCGGATTAACTTCACCAAAGTTAGTGGCAGTCACTTTAAATGAAACAGTTTTAGTTTCTCCGGGTTGGATTTTCCACCCAAGATCATCCTCATCCACATCAGACATGTATTTAATCATTTTTAATGCACAAGGGTCTGTCCATACTACTTTCCAGTATATGGGGGAGCCAGAAGTAGTATCTAATGTTCCAGTGTACTTTTGACTTATCTTGAAATATTCCACATGGTCATTGTTATTTTTAATAGTGACCGTTATGGTAGACTCCAAATAAGTAAACTTTACTTCTGAGTTTTGTTCTGAAACCCATGTTTGTTGATCTTTGGTTATGTCATCCACAGCCCACGAAGATGAAAGGGATATACACAGGACTACCAATATCACGACCATGAATAATTTGTTGATGTTCATCTAAGCCTCTCCCCCAATTAATCGCTCTAGTTATCCCATGTTTTTATCCGTATCCATCTATGCGGTCCCGTATATCTTTTTCAACTCAGTTATCATCCATTCCGGAGCATTCTGAGTTGGAACTGTGAGTTGTAAGCTCTGACTGTTCTGCATCAGGAACAGGGCATTTTCACGGGGTACTTCCAGCACCACCATGTACCTTACATCCAGTTCTCCCAAATTGGAAGCCCGTTCAAAGTCAGACAATCTCCAACCATAAGCATTGAGTAAACTGGTGACTTGCGCCTCGTTCCAGGTGTTGGATGCTGCAGCCTTGAGGAGTTCTTCAACATCTGTATTTGCAGTTTGAGTTCTACTGTTGGTCATGGTCAGAGTGTTAACTGCAATTTCCTGAGATTGTTGCAAGTTAGCAGTCACTGTTCCACTGTCTTTTGCCCTTAAAATCGCCAGAACAGTAGCTCCACTAATGGTTGGCGATGAAGTTGTTGCAGTAGAAGTTGTTGCAGTAGTTGTGTTATTACCAGTTGGGGTTGTTGCAGATGAATTGGTAGTGGTCAGGTAAACATCCACACTGTCACCCACATTAATCAGACCACCCGCAGCTTGAAGTCGGGTGATTATTATGGGAACCGCTACAGTGTCCGGAGTTTTAATTTCCATGTTAGATAGTACCGCTGCATCTGCCTCGTTAACAATCTTCTGAGCATCTACAACTTTCACTATCAGGTTCTTCTGCCCACCGGCAGCATATGTGATCATTACCCTTCCGTAAGGATCCTGTTTAGTTGTTATCTGTTGATTTTGATAGTCACGCCAGCTTTGAGTGGCTGGACCTATTACATCCACCGCCAAAACCATTTCTGGCGTTGTTCCTGCATCAATCTGTGCAAGAAGCAATGTTTTATTGTAATCCGTTGCAAGTGCACCTTTAAAGTAGGTGTTTACCTCTGTAATCTTGGTTTGCTTGGCTGCGGTCATGGCATCCTGGTAGGGTGCGAAGACCAAAAAGTAGTAACCAGCACCAACTAATATAATAAGTATAATTCCAAATACAGCCGCACCAACCAGGGTTCTTTGATCATCATCAGAACCACCACCCAATCCTGCTGCACCACCAATAGCACCGAAACGTCCTTTCTTCTGAGGTTGTTTCTTTAATGGTGGTTTTAAAGCTGGTTTGTCTCGGGGTGTGGGACGAGGTTTAGGACGGGGTTTTGGCATTGGCCGGGGCTTTTTATCACCAGAAGATAGTTTTCCATTATCCCCCTTGCCATTGTTATTTATTTTTTCCTTAGATTTTTCAGTGGCCTTGGACACCATTCCTTTAAGACGTCCCCCGATGTCCGAGTCATCTTGTTTCCCGTCTTTTCGAAGATCAGGAACATCTTTTTTATCTTTATCCTTTTTTCCTAAGATCTTATCTAACATGTGGACCACTTCTATGAAGCCTGCCGTATAATTCCATAAGAGGCACAATTATTACATATATTATAGTGAAGATGAATAAAAGCTTTGCGGGAAGATAAGCAATTGCTGAGGAAATGTTCTGGGGCAAAATTGTTCCAATGATTAATACACTGCCACCGGCCATCAATAACATACCCCTAAATTTAGGATACTCAATGGTACTTATCATTAACACCGCAATCACTGCCATGATGATTAATGCAAGGTCCATTCGAAACATGCCTGAGAGGTAGAATGATCCTAGGATCAACGCAGTGATAGGTATGGGTAGTCCCACGAATTTATCTCCACCTGGAACATCACTTGAATCTGCAAGTACATTGAACCTGGAGAGTCTTAATATTCCACATATAACTATTAGGAGTGCTACTAGTATATTAAGGTATGGTATAGAATACGATTGGCACGCGCAAAACAAAAGCATTCCAGGGGCAACACCAAATGAGATCACATCCGAAAGTGAGTCCATGTTCGTGCCAAAACCATGTTCATCAACTCGGTTAGTTTTTCGGGCCACCCAACCATCCACAGAGTCAAAGATCACCGCCAGGAGGATGAACTTGGCTGCCAGTATTAAGTCCCCAGTGGCTACCATTACCACTGCCAGGAACCCGGAAGAAGCATTAGCTAAAGAAACAAAGTCAGCAGCAGCCACGTAATGCCTTATATTCATATTCATACTCCACTATTAATTATAAGAATATTATCAACTTTTTTTATGCATCTGAGCAATTATAGTCTCCCCTGCAGTTGGTTTTTTACCTTCAGTAACCATCAGTTCAGTGTTTTCATAGGGAATAATTAGATCAACTCTGGAACCGAATCTTATCATTCCCAAACGGTCCCCTGTTTTCACCTGGTCACCTACTTCCACGTACTGAACTATACGCCTGGCCACGAAACCAGCTATCTGTATGACACCCACTTTTCCATACTCTGAATCTATAACTATTAAATTCTTTTCATTTTCAGTAAGTACATTTCGCATGGCAATTTTAAATTTACCAGAGTAATGTTGGGTCTTCACAATCGTTCCAGAGATGGGAGCCCTGTTCACATGAACATCAAAGGGTGACATAAATGTACTTATCAGAATACCCTTCCCTCCAGGACTTAATATATACTCCATTAGTGGATCTTCATAGTGAACTGTTTTTACACGATCGATTTTTCCCTTTAATACCCTACCATCTGCCGGAGCGACAATTAGCCCCCCATTAGAGGGTATTTCCCGGTTAGGATCCCTGAAAAACTGCATCAAGAAGGCTATCATTGAGAACATTATAAAACTTATAATAACGTAGCCAAAAAGAAAGGGTAAAACCGCAAGGGTTAGTAGTATGCCTGCTTTTTTTAAAGTTCCTTTGACGAACATGTGTTATCCCTGTTATCAAAAATTTAGGTTGATTAGTGCTGTATATCGGCCTTATGACCAAAAGGACAACAACAACACATTATAAAACTATATATACAGTTAGCATATGATAGTAGCTTTAATCATTTACTTATAAATTTATAAACTTAATGATAATCTTAGAATTTAATGGTAATTCAATCACTTACTTATATATTACTGAGAAATTAAAAGTAATTTCATATATTAATAAGATTAAAAGTAAATCTCATCCCTATCACAATATTCAAAATTATTTATTATATTTATAAGGTATAAAAGGCTTCAATGAAGTTAATTATAAAAAACTTTCAATTACAAAATTAGATTCAATTACATAATATTAAATGACTAAATTTCAGAAAATAAGGGTGATTTAAACCATTGATTATAACCATTTAATTATATATATTATAGAAATTAAATTGATATGCTGAACTATTTATTATATACTAAATGCTTACCAAAAAAAGCTAAATTCAATTTTAATAAAAGTGGTAACTGATGATTGAGAATAAAATAAAGATCCTGAGAAAAGCAGCCGAAGTTTCTACAGTACAGGATTCAGATTATATATGGTGTGTCATTGCTGGTAATGAAGACATGGTCAACAATGTAGCTTACTCTGCTATAATGGATAAAGACAGGGTTAAAGTGCTCTGTAGAGAACATGTGACCACCAGAGAATCATTTGTAACCAAAAAATTCGATTTTATCATGCTTCATGGTGAAACAAGTAAAATAAGAGAATTGAGCATGATATGTAAAGAGAATGGTGGTGCTTACCTCAAAATAGCACCTTATTATGTTAAAGATGAAGGTAATCTTCTTTTAACAGTTGGTCCTGAAAATGCCATCAAAAAATTTGTAGGGGATTGTGAAAAAAGCATGGTGAAACTTTCATTCCTGTTGGAAGATCAAACCACAGGATTTATAGAAACCGATGTTTACATAACCAATATATTACCACGTTTCATTCGCAACACCATAGACCCATTATTCAAAATGGCCGATGTTGCCCTATCAACTGTCTTAATATCTGCAGAAGATGAGAACGTTCAAAAAATTAAAGATATTGCCAGATCCAATAAGATATTCTTAATTGAATTTAATAAAATTTTGAAGAATTAGAAATATTAATGAAGTTTAAGGAGGATTAAAATGTTCGGTTTAGGTAAGAAAGAGGAAGTAGAAGATGACAAGAAACAAGCCTTGTCCAATACTTTGGGCATAGACTTAGGGACTCTTAACACAGTGGTGGCTAGACCATCCGGAGATAAATTTGATTTATTCAAAATACCCTCAGTAGTGGCTGTAAAAAAAGAAGACCCTGGTTACGTACTGGCAGTTGGTGAAGAAGCCAAAGCCATGCTTGGAAGAACCCCAGAGGATATAATTGCAGTAAGACCACTCAGGCAGGGAGTTATTGAAAGCATTGCTCAGGCAGAATCACTACTACTGTATTCCATGGATTTAGGTTCCGGTGATGACACCGCAAGTATCGACCGAATTGTTGTTGGTATTCCTGGAGACGCTTCTGAAGTGGAGAAAAAAGCTGTAGAAGACATTGGAAAAAAAGCTGGAGCCAATTATGTTCTGGTGATAAGTGAAGGACTGGCAGCAGCAATAGGCGCAGGTCTTCCAATTGCAGAAGCCTCTGGTACCATGGTGATCGATATAGGTGCTGGATCCAGTGATGTGGTAGTAATTTCCCTTGGTGGAATAACCGATATTGAAACCATACGCAGCGGTGGAGACGATATAGACTCCAACATCGTTGAAAAAGTGAAAGAAATCTACAATGTAGAAATAGGTATCCACGAAGCTGAAAAAGCCAAAATAGAAGTGGGAATGGTTCACTCCGAAACTGATGGAGAAAATGGTAAAACCGTGGTTATTGGTAAATCCATGGCAACCAACAAACCAGAAAAAGTGGAAATAGATTCCCACCTGGTGGCAGATGCTGCTGAACCAATCATTGTTAGACTGGTAGATGCCCTGGCAAAAGTCCTAGAAAGAATGTCACCCGAACTCATTTCCGGTGTTTACAACAAAACCGTAGTAGTAGGTGGAACTTCCCAGCTTAAAGGACTTAAAGAACGTATCTATGAGGAAGTAGGTGTTCCCGTGGAGATCTCAGATGATCCAATGACTGTGGTTGCCAAAGGAACCGCAATTGTGGCTGCTGAACCACGTGCACTGGAACCAGAAGTACGTCTTAAAGCCATGAAATAAATATTAGTAAAATATTTGTGATTAAATCGGGTCGTTATCCTTTAAAACAAGATTTCTAAAGAGGATAACATCATCCCCATTTAAATCACGGTCTATTTTAGGATGCCTATTTTAAATATAATTTAGGAATATCCATTTTTAAAAAGGTACACCCTTTTAAAAAAAATTAAAGATAAATAATAACAAAAATATTGAAATCCATGAAAATATTAGGAATAGATGAAGCAGGCCGAGGATCTGTTTTAGGGCCCCTGGTTGTTTGCGGTGTTGCAGTGGAAGAAGATCGAGTGAAATATCTTGAAAGACTCGGTTTAAAGGATTCCAAGAAGATTTCACCCAAAAGGAGATTATCTTTATCCAGAAAGATAGAAAGAATCGCAGAATGTCATACTGTAAACATCACTGCTCTGGATATAGACACACTACGATCACGGGATGTTAACCTGAATGAGATTGAAAAAATCGCCATTAATCAGATCATTGGTAATTCTAACCCATCCACTTGTTTCATTGATTCCATGGATGTTAAACCGGAAAGGTTGGCCAGTGAACTGGAAAGCATGCACTCACAACTCAATGTGGTGTCTGAACATAAGGCAGATGACCATTACCCCATTGTCTCTGCAGCATCCATTGTAGCCAAGGTGGAACGTGACCGGGCCATACAAAATATTCGAAAAACATACCCCGATGTAGGATCTGGTTATCCCAGTGATCCCAAGACCATTGAATTCTTAAAAACACTCAGCCAGGAGACACCGAATGAGTTACCAGAATTCATACGCAGGTCATGGGCTACAGTTGAAAGAATATTAAAATAATTAAAGGTTAATTAGATTTATTTGAATACATGGAATATTAAATGGATAATTGGAATATTGGAAAATATTTGGAATAATAGAATTGGAATAACTGAAATTACTAAAACAGATAACAATTCATGATAACAATTCTCAAAATCAATATAATCAATATAATTCTTAAATCCACATTAAACTAATACGAGGATAAGATGATCTACGAATTTTTCGCAGGCTCCTTTGCCACCATAATGGAGATGTTCAAAAGTGGAGGAGTCATCACCTATATCATTACCCTAATCGGAATTTATGGAATATATTCTTCTGTAGAGAAAATATATTACCTGCGCAAGATATCCTTGGTAGGATTACCCCAGATCATGGGAGACGTTAACAAAGCCATGGAAAGAGGTGGTTCTCTGGAAGCATTACGTTCCATAGGACGTTACCAGAATCCTATTTCTAAAATAGTTGCAGAAGCCCTTAAAATCGGTTTTCGTAACAACAGAGAAGTTGAAGATGCCATGGAAAGGGTGTTCATTGTGGAAATGAGCCGTATGACCAAAGGACTGGATACCATACGAACCATTATTGAAATAGCACCCCTTTTAGGATTGATTGGAACTGTTCTGGGAATGTGGTACACATTCAAAGCAATGGGAGTAAATGCCAGCCCGACTGGTATGGCTGAGGGTATTTACGTGGCACTTATTACCACCATTGCCGGTTTGGCCGTGGCCATAATTATCCTCCCCCTATACACTCATATTAACAGTAAAATAGAGCATGAACTGGATAAAATAGAAATCGCCAAAAAAATGACCAACTGGCGAACTGCAGAGATGCGCATAAAAGTGGATTCAGATATTGAAAATGCAATTACTGCCTTAAAAGAATCTGATGGTATTTTAGAAGTGAAGGAACTTCATCAGGATAAAGAAGCTAACATCTGGATTTCACTGAATCCCCACATGCTGGAAAAAAGTATCGGCAACATAATTAAAGAGAAATGCAATACTGAAGCCAGGATTGTGGAAAGTAAGCTAAAACAGTGAAAATAAATCAGTAATTTCAATAAATAGTAAAATAATGAGTAAGGTTCAAATAATAATTGTTTAATACGAATTTCAATTAACTTCAATTAGAATGTAAATAATTCAAAGTAATTAAATCCACAAAATAATTATATTCCTAATCAGAAAAAACCCAATTTCGGATTATATCATTACATAAAACTGTAAAATTGAATAATAAACTAAATAATAATTAAATTAAAGGGGAATTTGGAGATGACTATAGATACCAGTAGTTACCGTAGGAAAATGCGTAGCAAACAGGCCAGGGTTAATCTGGTTCCCCTCATTGATGTTATTTTTACTATTCTCATATTTCTCATGGTTACCAGTAGTTTCCAGGTTGCAGCTGATTCCAGTGCAGGTAAACCACAGGTAAGTCAAAGCAGTGGAAGCTCAGAATACTACCTTTTCCCAGTGACTGGTCTTAAAACTGTCACCGTCAATGGAGTGGATATGTCCAAAGACATTCGTAACAGTGCCATTGCAATCCACACTCAAGTAATTGATGAAGGAGAAATCATTATCAAACCCAAGGAAGGATCCATCATCATCACTACACCTGCAGGGATGAGTCCAGATAAGGCCGTTAATATTCCCTCAACTTGACCCCACCCAGTTTGACCTACGACTATTTACTGTATGATACATAATTACAAAATACACTCCGTGAACTTTTTATGAAGTTTGCAGATAATTTAGGATTAAAACTCTAGGATTGTAAACTCTCATAGATTGCATAATCATTTAAAATTTAAAAGAGTGAATATTGGAAAGGTGAAATACATGTATCTAGGAAGAATATTGGCAGTTGGAAGTAACAAAACAGGTAACTTTGTGGCGTATAGGGTGTCCAGCCGTTCATTTCCCAACAGGATGACCAGCACGTTCCCTGAAAGGGTGGCTGTGGTTCCAAAAGAAGGATTTGAAAAGGATGTTTTTGTCAGTCCCTACATAGCCTACAATTGTATCCGTCTGGTGGATGATGTGGCAGTGGTTTCCAATGGTTCCCATACCGATGTTATTGCTGAAAAAATAGCATCAGGTATGAATATCCGGGATTCTCTGGCTCTTTCACTCATGACCATGGACTACGAAAAAGATGACTTTAACACTCCCCGGATTGCAGGGGCTACCACTTTAGATGGGGACTCATACATTGGCATTGTTACCCATGAAAAGGTCCAGGTGGAAAAGGTTCCTAAGGGTGAATCCAGTTACATTGCTACTTATGAACATATCCAACCCAATAAAGTGGAATTTAGTGCAGGTAACGTCTCAGAAGCTGCTCAATTCATAATGGATGGAGGCAAATTCGCAGAATTCACCAATCCAGTAACTTCTGCCGCTGCATTCGGTAAAAACAGTTGGGAATTAGATTCCATCTAAATCATACAAAGATTCAACGGTTAAAAAAATTTCCAACATTTTTTTTAAGATTAGAATTCTCCTCAAAAAAATTTCACAGATTAGAATTCATCAAAAAACCTGCTGTTTACAATGTAATCAGTGAATTATGTAAACTGAATTTTGTAATCCACATTATGTAAACTGGACTTATGTAAATTGGAATTATTTAAAGCAGAATATATGTAATCTGTGAATAATGACACTACACTGATAGAAAAATAAATTATTTAAATTTATAAAAATATCCCTTCTGTGTGAAACTATGGAAATTAAAATTATAGGAATCAAAGGTATTCCCCTCATTAAAACTGGAGATAATCTATCCCAACTTATCTTAAAGGCGGCAGAACTGCAGGACCTTCAACTGGATAATGAGGATATTCTGGTTATTGCTGAAACTGCAGTGGCCAAAGCTGAAGGCAATTTAATTCATTTAGAAAATGTTAAACCAAGCCCAAATGCCATAGAAATTGCCGAAGTAACTGGGAAAGATGCAAAGTTGGTTGAAGCAATAATTAATGAGTCAAATGAAATCATTAAGGTTGGACCTGACTTCATTATCTCAGAAACTAAACATGGTTTTGTGTGTGCCAATGCAGGTATTGATGAATCCAATGTAGATGATGGGCTGGCAACACCCATACCACTGGATCCGGATAACAGTGCCCAATTGATAAGGGAAAAATTAGAAAAAACTACTGGGAAAAGTGTTGCAGTAATAATATCTGACACACAGGGCAGAGCATTCCGAGAAGGTGCTATCGGAACCGCAATTGGAATTTCAGGGATGTTACCAACATGGGATCGTTGTGGTGAGCTTGATTTATATGATAGAGAACTTAAAACTACCAGTATAGCTGTTGCTGATGAATTATCATCTGCAGCATCCATGGTCATGGGTCAGGCCAATGAGGGAATACCAGTAGTTATAATCCGCGGTGTTAGTTACTTTAAGAAACTCAGAAATGAATATGCCAATATAAAACCATTAATAAGACCCAAAAAATACGATGTTTTCCGTGAATAAATTGTTTTCTAAACAACATATTATCTAAACCCACACACAAAAAGATCATTTAGAACTTAGGGAATAATATTGAATAAAATGGAAATATCGGATAATATGGAATGATTTAAAACTGTGAATAAACTTTCATAGAAAAAAAACTTCATAGAATAATGAGGAAACTTTGAAGAAAAATTTAAGGATAATGAAATTTTTAAATAAAAAAACTGTTTAAGAAAAATGCTTTATAAAACAATTTGGTTTTATGAACACATTTGATTCTATGAAACATTGGCTGAAATGATTGAATTATCTGAAATGATCGAATTATGAGTTGATCTTATGCCTGTTAATCAGATTGAAACACAACTGGAAGCTATAACCACTACCATTGCTTATCTAGAAAAGAAGGGTTCTTGTGACCCAGAAGTTCTGAAAGAACTAAAAAATGAGCGAACTCGCCTTTTAAAGGAACTGAATGTTCATTAAACAGGCATTTAATCCTTAATAATTATACAGTCATTAATAATTATGAAGAATGAACTGTAGTTTATAACAAATATTGATAATTAGTTTATACGTTGATAAAAATGATAAGCGTGCTTTCCGGTGGAACCGGCACTCCAAAACTCCTTCAAGGTATGATGGGGTTGGTAAATCCTGAAGATATCACGGTAATTGTGAACACAGTGGAGAATGATTATTTCTCAGGAGTTTACGTGGCCCCTGATGTGGATACAGTGCTTTACACCCTGGCCGGGATCATCAATGAAGACACTTGGTACGGAGTTAAGGATGATAGTTTTATAACCCATGACCGGTTAAAGGAAATCGGGTGTCCGGAAACCCTAAAGATTGGAGATCGTGACCGGGCCCTGAAAATCCAGAAAACAATATTAATGAAAGAACATTCCCTATCTGAAGCTGTAGATACCCAGAGAAGGGAACTGGGAATCAAGTCCAGAATAATTCCCATGAGCAACCAGCAATCCCATATCACCATAACTACCAATCTAGGTGAAATGGAATTCCACCAGTTCCTGGTTGAAAACCAAGGAAAACCAGAAGTACGCAAGATCAGTTATCAGAAGGTTGATCCTGCTCCAGGTTTAATAGAGTCAATTGAAAACTCAGATATGGTAGTTATTGGACCTTCAAATCCCATAACATCCATAGGACCCATAATATCAGCCAAAGGTGTTCGGAAAGCTCTTAAAAATTCTTATGTTGTTGGTGTATCCCCAATAGTTGGTGATAAACCAGTTAGTGGTCCTGCAGCTAAGTTTATGCAGGCAATGGGTCATGAAGTTTCATCTCTGGGCGTGGCTGACATATATAAAGATTTTATGGATAAATTCATAATTGACCTGGTGGATAAAGATCATCAGAAAGAAATAGAAAGACTAATATCAGATGTCATGATAACAGAGACCATCATGACCAATGTCATAGATAAGATAAATTTAGCCAGATGTATTTTGGGTGAAAATATATGATACAAATGACTTTAATTCAAATTGACAACTACGGACCCTGGACTGTTACCCCCAAACCAAGGGCCGAAGCAGACCTGCAGATATTGCAGGCAGAATTATACGCCGACCTGCAAAGGCAATTCGCAGTCAAAGGGGGACTGGTTTTCTTCACCCGCTTTGATAACATGCTGGCGGTTACCAACGGAGTGGACATGGATCACCATCTGCGTATTCAAAGGTCCATCAACAACCGTTACCCCATAACCGTGAGTATGGGTGTGGGAACTGCCGAAACTCCCTACGAAGCACAGAGAAGCGCCACCAGTGCACTTCAAAAATATGGTGGAGCCCAATCAGAGGACCGTAGCGAAATCCTGGCCATTGAAGGCCTGGTGAAACCAGATGACAGTTTTGTGCAGATTGCCCATATTGACATAAATGGAATCACCGATTCCTTAACCGATATCATTCCTGCGTATGACACTTCTTTTATAGTTAATCGAGTTCAGCACTTCCTCATGAAAAAATTAATTGAAAAGGGATCTTTGCTCTTTTTCATTGGTGGAGATAACTTCATGTCTCCATGTAATGGTATGAATCCCGAAGGACTGCTCACCATAATTGAAGAAATTGAAGAAGAAATTAATATCGCCCTGAAAGCAGGCGTTGGAAAAGCACCTACCGCTGAAAAAGCAGCTAACCTTGCTGATCTAGCCCTAGAAGAAATTCGGGATGGTTGCACCTACAATCTGGTTCATGTTTTGAAGGAATAAAATTTACACACTATTGAAATTTTTATAAAAAAGTTAATGGATAGTATTAAAAAATAACGGATTGTATAGTCTTTCAGTATCAATTTGAAAATTAAACAGTTCATGATATTTGAAGCTTCATGAGCAGTTGATGCTAATTATACTAACCTTATGATCAAATACTAACCTTTCAATCAAAGATTTGATTGACTCAACTAACAACAATTATATTTAAGAACATATTGGAGTGGAATTTATTGAAGTCCTAGCTCCCATGGCCGGTATCACCGATGGTACTTTTTGCCGGGACATTTCAACGCTTGGGTTTGACATGGTAACCTTGGGAGGTTACAATGCCGATCAACCCACTCACAATGCAGGACAGGACATCCTGGCACGTGGAAGACCTGAGTTTGACTTAAAACCAGGGGAATTAATTTCTCACCTGGAAAAAGAAACGTTTCTCCTTAAGGATCAGGACACATGGAACGGCATAGTTTCAGTTAATCTCCGTGCCATGACTCCAGATCCTATTATTGAAGTTTCCCGACTTAAAAATGTGGATGTGGTGGAGATCAACGCCCACTGCAGGCAACCGGAAATAACTGATCTGGGCTGTGGACAGGCCCTCCTGAATAACCTGTCTCATCTGGAAAAATTCACCAGAGAAGTGGTGAATAAGGCAAAGAGTGAAGTATCAGTGAAAATACGAGCAAATGTCCCCGGTGTGGATGAAATTAAAGTAGTTCAGGCCATTGATCATGTTGGAGCGGATTATTTACATGTAGATGCCATGAAACCTGGTTTTAACTCAGCAGATTATGACCTGATTAAATCCATCCGTCCAGAAACTTCTATGTTCATTATTGGTAACAATTCAATTAGGGATGTTGAATCCGCCCAGAAAATGTTGGCTGCTGGTGCAGATGGAATATCAATTGCCAGAGCTGCCATTGGCGGAACACTGCCCTTTGATCTATCCCTAATATAGCAGTGAATATTTTTTTATATATAAAATTTTTAATATTAAATCATATAAATTAAAAACAATGGATCAAAATAATAAGAGAACATAAGGCCCATAAGATAAACTACTCATTTAATTTATTATTATTGAAGAAGGTGGTTAAATGTCTTTTATAAAATTGGAAAACGTCACCAAGACCTTTGATGGTGTAGAAATCCTGAAAAACCTGAACATAACCATAGAGGAAGGCGCTGTCCTGGGTATTCTGGGAAGAAGTGGCTCTGGAAAGTCAGTCCTCATAAACATGTTAAGGGGAATGAAGGACTACCGCCCCACCGAAGGCCGAATCATTTATAATTTGGCTGTTTGCCCCGAATGTCTGAGGGTGGAACCACCTTCAATGGCAGGGAAACTCTGTGGATGTGGATGTAATTTTGAAGCTCAGAAAGTTGATTTCTGGAATGCGGATCGTAAACTTTTCGCTGCAGTCAAACGTCGTATTGCCATCATGCTCCAGAGAACATTTGCTCTTTACGAAGATGACACAGTTATAGATAACGTTATAAAATCAATCACTGGACACGATGAAGAAGAAAGCACCTACATGGCCATTGATCTTCTGGATATGGCCCAGATGACCCACAGGATCACCCACATAGCACGTGATCTTTCAGGTGGAGAAAAACAGAGAGTGGTTCTGGCTAGGCAGATCGCCAAGGAACCAATGATATTTTTAGCTGATGAACCCACTGGTACACTTGACCCTCAGACTGCTGAATCCATACATCAAGCCCTAATTAAAGGGGTAAAAGAAAAGGGAACCACCATGGTCATCACTTCCCACTGGCCAGAAGTAATGCGACAACTATCTGATTACGTAATCTGGTTAGAGAAGGGAGAAATTGTGGAAGAAGGAGACCCTGAAACTGTGGTAAAAAGTTTCATGAAACAGGTCCCCCTTCCTGAAAAGAAAACCGAGTTCAAGGCTGGTGGCCCCATCATAAAAATGGAAGGAGTAAAAAAACACTACTATTCCATTGATCGGGGAGTGGTTAAGGCAGTGGATGGTATAGATCTGGAAGTAGATCAAGGAGAAATATTTGGAGTGGTTGGACTCTCAGGAGCAGGTAAAACCACCCTTTCCCGTATTCTTTATGGTCTCACCGATCCCAGCAGTGGCCAGATAATGGTTAAATTAGGGGACAACTGGATCGACATGACCGAAAAAGGTATATTCGGCAGAGGCCGTGTTAAACCATACCTTGGAATATTACACCAGGAGTACAGCCTTTATCCCCACAGAAACGTTTTAGGAAACCTCACCGAAGCAATTAGTCTGGAACTACCCGCAGAATTTGCTAAAATGAAAGCATTATACGTCTTGAATGCCGTGGGTTTCGATGAAGCTTATGCTGAAAAGATAATCACCAAATATCCGGATGAGTTAAGTGGAGGAGAAAGACATCGAGTGGCACTGGCCCAGGTTCTAATTAAAGAACCAAATATCGTCATCTTAGACGAACCCACCGGTACCATGGACCCCATAACCAGGGTACAGGTTACTGATTCAATCAGAAAAGCAAGGGATGAACTTAAACAAACTTTCCTCATTATAAGCCATGATATGGACTTTGTGCTGGATGTTTGTGACCGTGCAGCCCTCATGAGAGGTGGAAAGATCCTGAAAATTGGTCTGCCTCAAGATATTGTTGAAGATTTAACCCCTTCAGAAAAAGAAAAAATGTTAAAGGAGGAATAAGATGGTCTGGGAAGATTCACCATCACATGTGTGTCGAGGTGGAGACAAGAGAGCCTTAACATTCTGTTGTCCTCCTGTCAAGCCTTGCCCCATAGTATTCGCTCTTGAAGAAGCTGAAATGACTCCTCAAGAGTACATTGAGATTAAAGAAAAATTTGGAGAAAAAACCCGTCTGGGTGAGGGTGAAGGAACCTGTTTCGGATCCCTGGTATGGTGCTGTAAACCATCCAAACCATGCCCACTGCGGGACATGGTACTGCGCAGGATCGATATGAGTCCTGAAGAGTACATGGATCTAAAACACCAGTTATCACAGGAACTGGTAGGTCATGAAACTGTAGATAACGAAGAAAGTATTAAAGCTCTTTCTGATACATTCGGTGTTTCCAATGAGGAAGCAACACAGGTTCTTTCAGAGTGCGGTAACGACCTGAAAACTGCCATTAAGGTTCTCAGGATGAAAAACCTGGAGTTATAAACCAGGGAGTGTTACCCATGGGATGGACCCCGCTCTACCTGGAGATGCAGGATAAAAACGTCTTGGTGGTTGGAGCAGGGGAAGTTGGGCAAAGAAGAGCAATCCGTTTCCTGGAGGCTGGTGCTAATTTGACTATGACTGGAGGTCAGGTCCCCCAAGAGCTCGAAGAAATGGGAGTCATTCCCCAACCAAGTTCAGAGCTTCCGAAATGGGTTGATTGGGCTGATCTGGTGGTGGTAGCCAGTGGAGATCAGCAGTTGAACCAGGAAGTAGCCCATCTAGCTAAAGATAAGCTCATAAACCGTGCTGATTATCCGGAAGAGGGTAATTTTATTGTTCCATCCTCTTTTTTTATTAAAGATGTGCAGTTTTCCATTTTCACCCAGGGAAAAAGTCCAATTATGGCACGACAGCTGCGAAAACGTATCCAGGCCATGATCCAGGAAGAAGATATTTTAAAAATGGAACTTCAGCATTTCACTCGCCAGTTACTCAAAGGAAAAGTGCATGATCAAAAAAACCGCCGCGATTATTTATACCAAATATTAAATGACAAGAAGATTAATGAATTTTTAGATAAAGGTGAACTGGAAGAAGCCCAGAATTACGTTACCTTTCTTCTAGAAACCCAATATTGATACATAAATATTAATTTCAAACTACAATCGGAAGACAATCTTGACCATTATTATTACAAAATTAACTTAGAGTAATATAATTATTATGAAAACCTAACGTTTTCCAGTTTTAGGAGGGCTAGAGTGATTCTTAACATCAGGATCGACCATAAAACAGCGGATATTCGCAAAATAGAGGAATCCACCCATAAATTGGATGAAATATTCGCGAAAATACAGGAAGATCACTCAGTAAAGGAGTACATTCTTCTAAAAACCTGTAACCGTGCCGAACTTTACCTGATTCTGGATGAATGTTATTTGGATTACCACTGGGGTGGCCTGGTAGTCGAAAAGAATGAAAAAGCCCTTGAACATGTTCTTAAACTTTCCTGCGGATTGGAATCCATGATCATTGGAGAGGATCAGATACTGGGCCAGTTGAAAGAGGCCCATAAAACCAGTATCAAGGAAAAACATTGTGGCCCAGTTTTAGGGACCATCTTCACCAAAGCCGTACACGTAGGACAGGCAGTGCGGAAGAAAACACGAATAAATCAGGGATCAGTTTCCATTGGTTCTGCAGCAGTTAACCTGGCAGAATCTGTTCTAGGTGATCTCAAATGTAAGAAAGTGCTGATTATAGGGGCAGGTAAAATGGGAACCCTGGTGGCTAAAGCCCTGGTGGAAAAACACCTCAAGGCAATCGTGGTGGCTAACCGTACCTATAATCGGGCAGTTTGTCTTGCTAAGGAATTAGAGGGAAGTGCAATTCATTTTGACCGTCTGGCTGAGGCTATGTATGATGCAGATGTGATCATATGTGCAACCGGAGCTCCTCACCCCATACTTACTCAAGAAAAGGTGGAAGCATCTGTTCCTGCTGAAAACCTGGAGAAAATGGTGATGGTTGATATTGCCAATCCAAGGGATATTGAGGAGGATGTGGCTCAGTTGGGAGTGAGACTTTACAACATAGATGATCTCCGTGATATTGCCGATAAAAACAGGAAAATGAGGGAACGTGAGGCATGTGAAGCTGAAAAGATTATTGCTGAGGAATTGCAGCTTTTGGAAACATCCCTGCGGCATCTGGAAGTAAAACCCATTATTGGAGATATCAGATCCCAGGCCGAAGTAATCAGGCAAAGAGAAACCAAAAAGGCACTTCGCATGCTGGGAGACATGAACGGCAAGGAGAAGGTGGTTGATGACCTTACCAAAGTGGTAGTTGATCGTGTTTTTTATGATATAATCCATAATTTAAAAGAAGCAGCAGAAAATGATGATAAGGATGTTTTAGAAGCTGCAAAGTATATTTTTAAGGATGAAACTCGCTGATAATTTTTAGATAATTTTTATACCCCTAATAATTACTAATTTTGATTAAAAAGTTAAATTAAAGTTATCTTAAAAAATCTATGAATCAATTCCATAAATCTCCTAAAAATAATTCATTAGAATCCTCCTAAAATATCCATAAAAAATAATTCTATAAATCTTCTAAAATGTCCATGAATTTAATCAACTCCAGCATGGTTCAGATTAGATTAACTAATTGAACCTATCATTTAATTTATACTATTTATTAATTAAATGATGTTTGTCAGTTTTTGACTGCATCAAATCAACCTAAGCAACATATTCTACTACCAATATTGTAGATTCGCGAAATTAATTTTAGATTCTCTAATATAAACTGTTTACATGAACTCTTTTTGACAAAAATAACAGATCATATTTAAAAAAAAATATTTAATTTTATAAATCATTTATTTCTTCATCTGGCGATTTATCCGGTACATCAATCAAGCCTAGTAAACGTGTGGTGAATATCATTAGAAAAGGAGCGATTAGTACTGTAGAAATGACATCCCCCACTGTGGAACCCAAATACGGAATTCCATGGAGGGTGTCAAAAATTAATCCTCTGACAATGTAAAGGATGACTATGGTGATAAAAGAGACCACAACCATATTTTTTAGACCTACGCTGCGTATTTTTCTAAATACATGAGTTAAGTTAAAACCCCAGCGAAGGCTCCCCTCATGATGAGCCATGGTTAGAATTGCACCCTGCATCGTAATGTTAAAACAAAGAAAGAAAAATAATGCAATGATTATTGTTAAATAAGTGTTCAGTGGCCCAAAATCAAGGTTAGTCATGTCCACAATCTCAGCAAATCCAAAAATAAAGAGGATGACCGGAATGATAAAGTAAACGATTAGGATCACGCTTTCCTTGATTCCATGAGTGAACAAGTTTAAGGGATGGTGGAAACTGGGAGGTCGAGTTGATCCCTGTACTGTTTCCTCCACTATACGAAAACCATATCCGACCTCCATAAATGACAAAAATAAAAGAATAATAATTATTAAAAAGCCAAATAAGCCCCACAATGGTGAAAAATCATCAAGCCCTATAATATGATCGGTTAAAAATAATATTAACCCTAGTACTAAAAAATTACGCCAATCAGAGACTGAATAAAATATTGAATCTTTTATAATGGACTTTAATTTCACAGAGAACACCTGCATCCCCTAAAAACTCTATTTAAATTGCCATATGGATAAATTAGGGGGATCTTGTTAGATAATGAATTTAATTACTGATATTAAATTTAAACTTATATAAACTGTTTTTCACAATATCTCTCTAACCAATCCTGTTAATTTTATCTTAAATTATTATTTATATCTTAAATAATTAGAATTATTATTTAAGGACTCTTTTAAAATATTTCAGAAGTTTATAAGCAGATTATATGATCAAAATAGATATAATAATATACCATGTTTGAACGTCAAATATAGTACATCTAGTTAAAAAAAGAAAAAAATACAAAATAATTTCAAAATAAGGGATTAAAATAAGAAATGAAAAAAGGGGATTAAAAAAAAGAGAGATTGGAAATAAATTCCCCATTAAATACATATGATTCAGGCAAACATATTTTTAGGTTCATTTTTCTCTTTTTCATGATGTTTAAGTGCGTACTGGAAGTTATCCCAGGTTACACTGTCCTGATCTTCAGATATTGCCTTATGCAGTGCCACTTTAAGCAGCCGGTCCTTGATGTCTCGGCCAGACATACCCTTGGATATGCTAGCCAGTTTCTTCGCATCAGTGTCAACTGGTAAAGGCATTGATTTTATGTACATTTCCAGAATCTTTCTTCTTTCATCCTCATCAGGGAGCGTGAATTCTATTTCCTCTTCAAACCTGCTTCTTAGAGCATAATCCAATAATTGAGGATTGTTAGTGGCCCCAATGGTTACAACTCCCAGGTTGGGGTTGATACCATCCAGTTCGGTTAACAGGGCATTGACCACCTCAGAAACATCTCCTCTCAGGGACTGGTATTTACGGTCCAGGCCAATGGCGTCTATTTCATCAATGAAAATAACTGCAGGTCCACAGGCTGATGCTGCATCGAAAAGGTCGTGTATCTGGCGTGCTCCATCACCCACATGTTCTCCTATGAGACTGGTGGCTTTAACCAGGAAAAGGGGAACCTGAAGTTCATGGGATAATGATTTAGCCAGCATGGTTTTACCAGTACCAGGTGTACCATGGAACAATACATTCTTTGGTGCCCATTCCTGGAAGGTTTCTGGTTCCTTCAAATATTTGGTTATAATCTTACATTTGGTCTTGGCCCGTTCCTGGCCAATAACATCACTCATTTTAAGGTCGCTTTCGATTTTTTTAATCTCACGAACCTCTTCCACCTCCATCAGGAGTATGGAAGTGTTTTGAGTTATCCGGGAATCATCTGGATGGGCTTTAATTACCTTGAAAGCAAAATCTGGCAGTAATTTCTGGTCAAAAAGAAATGAACCTTCTTTTACTGTGGAGCCTACCCATTGTTCCCGAGCATAGAGTTCGAAAAGTTCATTATCGAATATTTCGATCTTAGGATTTTCCACCAGGTTGCACAGGAAAGGATAACCAATGGATTGAAGTACCACCATTTTGGTTTCTTTCCCGACTTCTTCCAGACCAGTGGAGGTCTTTTTTTCAGATACAATCGGATCAGGAGTTATGTTGTTGAGTTTCAATATATCACATTTTTACGCCTTTTTTCAAATAATGGCATGATAAATTCTTATTTTGTTAAATATTAGATTTAAGAAATAAAACTGATTTTATAATGTTGAATTTATATATAGATTATTTGTAAGATTTATATATAGATGTTAGTTATTTAAGAGTTTTTTCATTTCTTAAAAATTAGGATAATATGACAGTAAATTGATCAATTAACTCAAAATTAATGTGAAAAATATAATTTTATTTTATAATCAATATGCACTTTATTTTCAGCTAAACCATCAACATATCCCTTATTTGATATCGAATAATACTATTTTGATTGGGAATTATCTTTTGTCTACCCCATTTTGGCTTTGTATTTGATAAAAAAACCGTTCTTATTAAATTTCAACTGAATGAACCATTCTATTGCCTTCTCAGGAAGAATAACTTAACATAGATGGGTGTTATTCAGGAGGTTAAATCCAAAAATTTTAAATAGTTTGTTCTATAAGTATAGAACATTCGATATATGTAGAACTATTCGATACCAGTAGAACAATAAATAACATGTAGGACGCGATTTATCAAGGAGCAAAGAATATGGGATTCATTGACTTGTTTAAAAAACCCCAAACGGTTGAAAATAATCAAGGAGGAGATAAAATGGAGAAAGAAGGTGCATTAGATATGTTCTGTTACCAGTGTTCACAAACAGCCCGTGAAACTGGTTGTACCGTTGTAGGAGTATGTGGAAAACAGCCCACTGTGGCCCGACTGCAGGACAACCTGCTATTTGCCATAAAAGGAATATCAGCTTATCTATACCATGCCCGTGAACTGGGATATACTGATGATGAGGTGGATGCATTCCTGGAGAAGGGTTTCTTCTCTACTTTGACCAATGTCAACTTCGACGCCGCAGACCTGGTGGAACTGGCCATAGAAGCTGGTAAAATGAATATTAAAACCATGCAACTACTTAAAAAGGCCCATATTGAAACCTACGGCGAACCTGTACCCACCGAAGTACCGGTTGGATCAGTTAAAGGACCCGGCATTGTAGTCACTGGACACAGCCTCAAAAACCTGGAAGAACTCCTGAAACAAACTGAAGGAAAGGGAATTAACATATACACTCACTCTGAAATGTTACCAGCCCACGGATACCCTGGACTTAAGAAATATAAACACTTGGTGGGACAGCTGGGAGGACCCTGGTTTGACCAGAAACAGACTTTCTCCAAATACCCGGTTGCTATCCTGGGAACTTCAAACTGTGTACTCTTACCCAGAGAGGAATACAAAGAAAGAATGTTCACCAGTGGGGTAGCCCAGTTACCTGGAGTGCAACATATAGATGACAATGATTTCACCCCAGTAATTGAAAAAGCCCTGGAGCTTCCGGAACTGGAAGATGAACCACGAGACACTGTACTAACCACTGGATTCGGAGCTTCAACCGTTCTATCCCTCGCTCCAAAAATTAAAGAACTGGTAGAAGCGGGTAAAATAAAACAGTTCATCCTGGTGGGTGGATGTGACTCTCCAAAACCTCAGGCAAAATACTACACCGAATTTGTGGAGAAACTCCCTAAAGAAACAGTAGTTCTGACACTGGCCTGTGGAAAATACCGTTTCAACGACATGGATTTAGGGGATATTGAAGGTGTGCCCCGACTGATAGACCTGGGACAGTGTAACGATGCCATAGTTGCAGTAGATATTGCAGTGGCCCTAACTGAACTATTCGGTGTGGAACTCAATGAACTGCCATTAACCATTGTTCTAAGCTGGATGGAACAAAAAGCAGCTGCAATTCTCTGGAGTTTACTGGCCCTGAACATTAAAGGAATGTACATTGGACCTATTCTCCCTGCATGGGCCAACGATGACATTCTGAAAGTTCTGGTAGAAAATTACGACTTGAAACCAATTGGAGATCCAGAAGAAGATATCAAGACCATAATGGGGGAATAATTACCTCATTTCCCTCATTTTTTAGGGAGGATAAATTTTTGTGAAAAAAATAATTTTACAGGTCCACTTAAATTATTGCCACTAGAATTAATTAAAAAATAAGTATAACAATGCGGGTGTTCCTATGAATATAATTGAAATGGAAAAAAGTCCAGTTATGGACACTCCTCACAAAGTGGATGTTAGAAAGTTATATGATACAAAAAACGCTTTAACAGTGCATATAACTCTCCAACCTGGTGAAAAACTTAAAAAACATATTACTCCTGTGGATGTTTTTTTCTATGTTTTAGAGGGTAAGGGCATAGTAGAAATTGGGGATGAAAAAAAAGAGGTTTCAAAGGACACATTAATAGATAGTCCTGCCCATATACCACATTGCTGGTACAATGAAAGTCAAAAGAAACTCCGTTTTTTAGTAGTTAAAGTACCTAAACCAACTGCTGAAACCAAACTATTATAAAAAATTAAGTAAAATTAGTAAAGGAGGATTTAAATGCCTAAAAAAGGATGTGACGAAGACAAAGCATTTGAACAGGCTTTAAAGGGGAAAATGGGTTGGAAATGTTCATGTGCACTGGAAATTATTGAAAACAAATCATCCTTACGGGATGTTACCTGCAAAAAATGCGGTATGACCTTCAAAACTGATCGGGATACAGATCTCTGTTTCCGCTGTGAAAGAGGCCAGTGAATCAAATAATGAATAGTAAAAATAATAACTGGAACAATCAATTAATGATAAACAAGTTAAAGGATGAAAAATGGTAAAAAATAACATAAATCACGACCCCCCTACCATAGAGGGGGACATAACTAGCAGCATAAATGAGAATAATAGTGATATAAAGAATGATAATCATATTTCTAATTCTGAAAATATCCAGATCGAACTTTTCGCCACCCCCAGTGGCGTGAAAGCAGTTAAAAGCCCTGTCAGGGTTAAAATTTTATCCATGCTCCGTGAGGGTGATCTCAGCTTTGATGAGTTAGTTAAGTTTTCTGGCCGTGCAAAATCAACTGTATCCAGTCATCTTAAATCATTGTCCCGAGAAGGAATAATTAGTTCCCGGGTTGACCCGTATGATGCTAGGAAAAAGATATTTTTCATCCAATCAGAATACATCGGCAAACTGCAAAGAGAACAACTTCAGGAAGACATTAGTGCCTATATCCAGAGGTACATTTCAAGTGAAAATGACCCCTTTGAGTTCTTCCGACTGATATTTCACACCATCCGGATTTCACTGCTCACCCAGGGAGTGGATATAGACCCCATACTTCACGAAGCAGGTTTAAAGGTGGGAGAAGCCCTTTATGAAAAAGTTAAAGATCCAAATAAGGATACTTTTCTGGGAAACATTGCCAGTTTCTGGCAGACACACAGCCTGGGAACCGTGACCATTAAAACCCTTGAACCTTTAACCATAAGCGTCCAGGACTGTTTTGAATGTAGTGGACTGCCTTATCTTGGTAGGCCAGCTTGTGCTTTTGATAGTGGTATCCTCGAATCATTATTCAGTCTTTATAATAATGAAAAAGCAAAGGTTAAAGAAACAAAATGTTACGCTCTTGGAGATAAGTACTGCCGTTTTGTAATTGAATAATTAGCTAAATAAGGAAAATACTCTAAAATAACAAGGATTAAATTTAATAGGATAAAAATGGACCGAAAATAGTAGGGATTAAATTAAACTATAAATTAATAAAAATTGATAAATTGAATGGATTGAAAAAATTAGATTTACAATAATAATTTGAATTATTTATAAAAAAGAATTTATAAAAAAATTATTTCCGACTATTTTATCTTAACTGCCCTGAATCTTGCTTTAGCAGCTAACCATCTCAATTGACGATCTTTTACCTTTAAATAATCCACATCTTCATCTTTAAATTCATTGATAATCTTTGTTAAAACGTATTCTTCAATTAAATCAGTGACCAAAAGCAGCAAGTGATCTTCTTCAACATAATCATCTTTCATTAGACTTTTAACCAAAAACTGCTCTTCCATTTAATCACCAATTTTAATCTCTGATAGTATTATTGTTTGATTAATATATAATTGTTAATCATCCACATAAAGAAACTTAGAATAAATTCTGTCAAAACAATCTCTTTTAAACAAAGTTTAGATATTTTGGACAAATTCAAGCCAAAAGTCCTTAAAAAAATAAAAAATGCCTAAAAATAGTAGTAATTAACCATTTAACACTTTTTTATAAACATCTTTCATTACCAGCGCATCCTGCTCCAGTAGGGGTGTTTCACAGATAATAGTAGCATCCCAACCACAATCAACCAGTTCCTGGAGGAGAGGTTCTAAAGGTGGGCCATATTCTTCTTCCATCATAACGTGGTGTTTTCTTTCACCAGCATCAGTGTACTCAATCCGGGTAAAGTGGCAGTGAAGTGCTTCCTTGCCTTTACCTATTCCATCCAATCCTTCTTCTAACCGGGTTAAGATTCGATGATAATCATCTGCTCCTTTTATACAACCCCTGCCCCTGGCGTGAAGGTGGGCAAAGTCTATGGTGGGGGAAAAATGGTCAAATGACTGACATATGTCGATGATTGCATCCAGATTACCCAGTTGTGATCTTTTTCCAGTGGTTTCCGGTGCGAAGGTGAATTTTTTTATTCCCATGGTATCCAACTTTTCCAGAAGCTCAGTTATTGCTCCTTTGCATCGGTTTAATGCCTCAAGTGGAGTGTATTTTGTGTAAAATCCGGGGTGGAAAACAATACGATAGGCGCCTATCCACTCTGCTGCTTGGGCTGATTGAACCAGTCTTTCAATGGATCTTTCCAAAACATCGTCTTTTTGAGCAGCTAAATTGATGTAGTAAGGTCCATGCATTGAAATCCTTACATTGTTAGAACGGGCATTTTCACCCAGTTTAAGACCAGATTGTTTTTGAATCTTCACTCCATACGTGGCCTGATATTCATAGGCTTCCAAGCCTATGTCACGGATATAATCACAAACATTGACTGTTTGACCCTTAAAACCTATTGGATTGCCTGCTGGTCCAAATTTTATCCTTTTTTTCATGTTATCCTGTAGAATAATTAAAATAATTTAATTTAAAGTAATATCATCGATTGAGTAATCAATGGAAGTTTTACATCTTTATCTCTTACAACTTAATCCTTACAGCTTATCTCGGATTCCTCAGTCACTTCTACAAAGGCAATCAATGCAGCCACCGCTCCTTCAGCACAGGCTACAACCCACTGTTTGATTCCACCGGTTATATCTCCAGCAGCGTAGATTCCCGGAATGTTAGTTCGCTGGTGCTTATCAGTTACTATGTAACCCCCTTTGTCCAGTTCCACACCGGCAGTTATGGCTACTTGATTAAGGGGCTCTTCTCCCACAGCAATGAATACCCCATCAGTTGGGAAATCATTCTTCTCCTGGGTTTTACGGTTGATGAGAGATACACTGCTAACTGCCTGTTTACCATTGATCTCTTCCACTGCCGAATCCCAGATTACGGGAATTTCGTGTTCTTTTAATTTATTCTGAAGATATTTTTCAGCCCTTAACTGGTCTCTGCGGTGTATGATGGTTACGTTGCAATCCAGGTCTTTTAAGTAGATTGCTTCCTGAACTGCGGCATTTCCTCCTCCCACCACGATAACGTTCTTACCCTTGAACAGGGGTCCGTCACAGGTGGCACAATATGAAACTCCACGACCCAGGAATTCAAACTCACCCGGCACATTCAGTCTTCTGTGATGACTTCCTGTGGATATCATCACAGCCTTTGCCTTATATTCTCCTTTAGTGGTGGTTACTAGAATACCAGAGGGATCATTTTTACTGATTTTTCGAACTTCCTCCATGTTTTTAATAGGGATGTGTTTTTCCACCTGTTTTCTCATCTTCTCCAGTAGTTCCTTTCCAGATATCACATCAAAACCGGGGTAGTTCTCCATAATTGGAACCATATAACCGGAGCCTGCTCCAGTCATCCTTTCCAGTATTACTGCATTCATTCCTTGCCTTCCAGCGTATATTCCTGCAGTTAATCCGGCAGGTCCTCCCCCAATGATAATCAGATCGTATTCTTCCATGTGAAAACTCTCCATTTACTTATAGATACTTCTGTATTTCTTCCTTCAAAAATTTGTTAACCAGTTTACCATCTGCTTTTCCCTTGAGCTCTTTCATTGCCATTCCCATCAGGGATCCCATGGCACCCATTTTCCTTTCGGTAATCAATTTTTCATTGGAAGATACTATTTCCACGATTATGTCCCTGACGTTTTCTTCTGAAAGCATTAACAGATTTAGATTTCCAGCAGCCTCTTCAGGAGTCCAGTTTTCCTTCAAAACTCCCACCAGTACATCTGATACAGCATCCTTGGATATCTTACCCTGTTTCAGTAACTGAAATGTTCCCTTCAGACTATCCGAGAGATCTTCAACATCCAAGCCTTCCCTTCTGAGTTCTTTGAGAGTGTAAGCCAGTAGTGAAGCCACAGTGGTCGGTTCAACCCCACACTCTGCAACAATTTCTTCAAACTGTTCTGTTCTATCCTGTCGCACCAATTGGTGAGCTAGATCTTCACTTAAGTTATATTCTTTTATTATACGGGCCTCTTTTTCCTTGGGAAGTTCCGGAAGATTAGCCTGGACATATTCCAGGAGTTCTCGGGAGACCACCTGGGTAGGGATATCAGTTTCCACGTACATCCTGCTGGCAGTGGGCAGTGGCCGGAGGTACTCGGTGTTGGCATCATCCAATGCTTTCCTGGTTTCCTCAGGAACACCATCCAAAGCCATTATAGCCCTTCTTTGCACCTCTTCCAGGGCATTTCTGGCCTTATCTCCTTCATCTGCAACCAGAATAAAAGCATCATTTTCCCCAATTTTCAGGAACCCGTTAATCAATTCTACTTCATGGGAAGTTATTCCATATGCAGGTAGTTCATCGGTGTGGAATATACCTGCCACTCCCATTTTTTTAGCATATCCTGCCAGTTCAGTTCCAAATCTCCTGCCCGGCTGAACTTCTTTACCGATTAATCCTTTGTAACCGTTTAATTTGATTGCTAAAACTTTCCCATCTTTTTTAAGGGCTTTGGCTATGATCTTGGATTCTGTGTCCTTGAGGGTTTCTCCCAGATCATGTATCGTGTCTTCAACCTGTGCCTCTCTTTTTTTAAGTTCGTCCATGATTTCCAGGAGTTTAAGCTGTCGGGTGACCTCGTTTTTCACCAGCTGTTCCATGGAGTCCAGATCCTGCACCCCCTTCACTTCAACCCGAGCCCCTTCCCTTATGGAGATATTCAGATCCTGACGTATGGTTCCCAGACCCCGTTTTACCCTGGTACTGCGCAGAACCTGACCAATCTGGTAGGCCACTTCCCGTACCTGTTCCGGCCGGTTCATTGAAGGGTCCGTGGTTATCTCCAGTAAGGGTATTCCAAGTCGGTCCAGGCGGAATTCAACCTTTCCCTTCCTTTGACCCATTCTTCTGGCGGCATCTTCCTCCAGACCGAGGTTTTCAATAACAACCTTACCGTATGGTGTGTCTATGTGTCCCTGAATTGCCAGTAACCCTGTTCTCTGGAACCCTCCAGTGTTACTTCCATCGATTACCTGTTTTCGCATGGTGTGAAATTCATCCACCACCGTCATGTTCAAGAGGGTTGCAATTATTAGTCCTATCTCCAGTGCCTCCTGATTCAATGGATGTGGTGGTTCATCATCAGTTTCCACCAGACAGGTGTGATGAGGATAGGCATCATAGCAGAAGGTGAGTTCACGGCGTGACTCTTCAAAAGCAGCCCGGTCTATTTTACCAAGTTCACTCTGGGTGGGCCTCAAATACCTTAAAACATGGTAATCTGGTTTTTTATCGGTGAGTTCGCATTCACAGGGACAGAAGAGCTTTTTGGTTGTGTTAAGCTGCTGGTGTATCTCCAGGCCCATCATGAGGCCCAGTTTCTCGTAATCCATTTCAGTATTCATATCAATCACCATGACTCCATCTTATTCCCCATAATCTCGCAGGAAGTATTTAGAAGATGATTTCTCATCCATTTCTCCCTTCAGGTTAGTTTGCATTATTGTTTTAACTTCTTCCAGTTGGTTAGTCTGTCCCAATGCCCATACCAGTTTCACGTAGGCAGTCTCTGCCAGCATGTCCCCCACCGATATAACACCAGAAGAGAGGATTTTACGACCAGTACTATACACATTGAGATTGGTACGACCGTAAAGACACTGCGAAGTCATAACCACCGGTATTTCTTCATCTGCAGCTCTTTCCAATGAGGGGATCAGGTGATCCGGGCAGTGCCCCAAACCGGTTCCTTCCATTAAAATACCCCTGTAACCATTATCAATATGGTAATCCAGGAGTTCAGCGGCTATTCCAGGGTAACTCTTTATAAAGCCCACCTTTTCCTCCAGGGAGTCATTGACATCCAGCTGGCACTCACCCCTTTTACGAGGGGTGAATGTTTTATCGATGATTTTAACCCTGCCATCTTTTACACTGGCCAGTGGAGGGCTGTTGATACTGTTGAAAGTGTCCCTACGGCTGGTGTGCATTTTACGCACCCGGGTTCCACGGTGGATGTGTGCCTGGTTATCATTTTCTGTGGCGTGCATGCAGACTGTGACCTCTGCTATGTCTGACTTGGCCATGGCCACCGAGCTCATCAGGTTTATGAATGCATCTGAAGAGGGCCTATCCGAGCTTCTCTGTGCACCGGTGACGATGATGGGAACTGGTGTTTCCAGTATGAAGCTTAAAGCAGCTGCAGTGTAGTGCATGGTGTCTGTTCCATGGGCCACTACCACACCATCTGCACCTTCAGTTATTTCATCAGCCACCGCACGTGCAGATTGAACCCAGAACTCAGGTTTCATGTTTTCACTTAAGATGTTCATTATGGCCTTTCCACTGATGTTAGCCTCATCTAAAAGTTCAGGAGTGGCCCTTAAAAGATCATCTGCGGTGAATGCAGGGTGAACAGCCCCGGTTTTATAATCAATGATGGATGCCACTGTCCCACCGGTGGATATAATTGATACATCCATCTTTTCAGGGTCCCGTTTTATCTCCAGTAGTGGGAGGTTTATTTCAGGTTTATCACCCTTTTCAAGAAGTTTGACTTCTGATCCAGTCAGGGCAATGCCCACGTTGTAACCACTGTCCATCTTCAGTACGATGTGTAATTCATCAGCATCTTCGGCCCGGTCCAGGAGCATGCCCATGTATTCAGTGTCATCTTTTTTTATGGAGATAATGTCTCCAATGGAAATATTCTGTGATTTTAGAAATTCTTTGGCTCTTCCACGATAACTCATAGCATCCCTCTAATTTTCTTGGATAAAGTGAATTTTGATAGATTTATCATTTTCCTTTCATATTCTTTATTTACAATATTTCTATAATCTTTTTATTAATTCAACCATTCTATTCATTCTTTATCAATTCAAATATTCCATTCAAATCTGACATAATCTCAAATTTAATATAATCATTACTGATTATTGGTTGGATTAATGATTATTGTTGGTAATTTTAAGATAAATGTCTATAAAAGCCAGTTAAAATTAGAAAGAAAATAAAATAAAGAATTATAATGGGTTGATTAAGTAAAATAGAAAATATAGAAGATGATGTCCGAATTAACTTTCTCTCAATTCTTTTTCTGAACCATTAAGACAGAAGAGATCATTTTTAAGTTCCATATTCTCTGCTACTTCACATTCCGGGCATATGCAGTCGTCTTCTTCCAGGTTACATTGGGATTTACCCAGTATACAGTAGAGTCCTTCGTATTTTTCCTGGGCGCACTGGTTGTACATGGGGCAGTCTGGACATATGCAGAGGTCTCCCATCTCATCTAACAGTTTTTCCCCAATCTCTGAATCAGATAAGCCTTCTGAAGATAATTTATCCATTTTTTCTTCGAATTTGTCCATTTTTATCCTTCCAGTTATATTTTTCATTCCAGCATTATTTTTATTAATACAATCAGTTTCCATTCAAAAATTGTCCAGTTAGTCTTCCAGTTTTATGTCTATCCCCACTGGACAGTGGTCCGAGCCCATAACATCAGAAAGTATGTAGGCAGATTCTATATTATCCATGAATTCCTGGTTCACAAAGAAGTAATCCAATCTCCAGCCAACATTCCGTTCCCTGGCACGTGTTCTGTAGCTCCACCAGGTGTAGTTTTCAGGTTCAGGGTTGAGTTCACGGAATGTATCCACGTAACCATGACTTAGGAATCGATCCAGCCATTCCCTTTCTTCTGGCAGGAATCCTGATATTTTCTCATTTTCCTTGGGGCGTGCCAGGTCTATCTCGTTGTGGGCCGTGTTAACATCCCCACAGACAACGATGTTTCTTCCTTCCTCCTTCAGTGCATCAGCGTAGTCCAGGAAGGAGTCATAGAAATTCATTTTGTACTGGAGACGCTCAGGAGACATTTTCCCGTTGGGAAAGTAAATGTTAAACAATACAAAATCCCCGTAATCAGTTATTAAGGTACGACCTTCACTATCGAATTTGGAAATTCCAAAGCCGTTTTCCACTTTTTCAGGTTTTAGACGCGTGTAGGTAGCTACACCACTGTATCCTTTACGTTCTGCTTCGGAGAGATATAGTCGATAATCATCTAGGTTCTGAATATCCTTAGGGAACTGTTTCAGGTGAGCTTTAGTTTCCTGGATGCATAATATATCTGGTTTATCTCCCATTAACCAGTCTTTGAATCCTTTTCTGTGCACAGCCCTGATTCCATTGACGTTCCATGATAATATTCTGATTTTCCTCATTTTGCACCTCTTTTTAAATTCACTGGCTTACCATAATGATTTACCATTAACTGATTTACAAAAAACCATCAACTGATTTACTAAAAATATCATCGGTTTTCATAAATATTTAAACAGGATTTTAATCCTTCATCTTTTAGTGTCCAGTAGTGACCTTATTTTATTCATGTCGAGTTTTCGCTGGAATAATGGTGATTTTTTATCATGGTACACACTCAGGTTTTCTTCGAATGTTTTTTTATCAGGATTCTGGTAAAATATGCCCAGTGGATATTCTCCGGTTTCTGTGGCTCTGCGGAAGGCTTCATTCCGGTCCAGTGGGTCATGGTCATCCTCAAGGTCGTAGGTGTGTTCCCTGAACCAGTCCCTGGTGTTTACCTTGTTGAATGATACACAGGGCTGGAATATGTCCACCAGGGCATATCCTTTGTGTTTTATGGCAGCTTTAAAGATTTCAATGGACTGTTTACGGTTTCCACTGAATGTTCTGGCCACGAATGATGCATCCAGTGCTATGGCCACGGCCAGTGGGTTAAAAGGTTCCAGGAAAACACCATCCACCTGTAGTAGGGTGTTGAAGTCCTTTTGACTGGTGGGTGATGCCTGTCCCTTGGTTAGGCCGTAGACCATGTTGTTGTGCACTAGATTGGTAATGTCAGGGTTACGGCGTATGGTGTGCATGAAGTGGTTTCCCCCCTCCCCATACATACAACCGTCACCACTGACATCTATAACTGTTAAATTGGGGTTGGCTGCTTTTATACCCGTTGCTGGAGATAAGGACCTGCCATGTAATCCATTGAACACGTTTCCTTTAATGTAGTGAGGGAGTTTACCAGCCTGACCAATACCAGATACAAAAACCAGGTTTTCAGGTTGTATTTCCAGTTGCGCCAGTGCTGTTTTGAGGTTGCGCAGGATGGATAGGTTCCCACATCCAGGGCACCATGCCACATCGGCATCAGGCATGTCAAAGTCCTTTGGTTTCATTTTAACACCTCCCCTGAACCTGCAGCATCACTCTCACCCATGTTATCATCCTCAATTCCCATGAACTTTCTTATTCTTTCCTCAACTTCCTCCACTGAAAAAGGCATTCCATCATATTTTAAGAATTTTTCCTGTATTTCAAAGCCAGTTTCCAGTTTTATGAGATTGGCCAGCTGTCCCTGGGCATTGTTCTCCATGATGATGACATCATCTGCTTGTTCAAGGTATGCTTCCACTGATTTGTGTAATGGGTAGACCTGTTTGAAGTGTAGGAAACTGATTTTCTCCCCGGGATATCCTTTAATGTCTTTTTTGTAGATATTTTCCAAAGCTTCCCTTATGGGCCAGTAGGTGGAACCCCATCCAATGACCAGGCTATGGTAATCTTCTCCTCCAACCATTTCCGGGGCCACTGCATCTTCACGGATCTCATCTATCTTCTGCAACCTTTTATCCACCATCTGCGTCCTTATTTTAAGGTCTTCGGTTATATGCCCTTCTTCATCATGCTCATCTGAATCTACAACAACCAATCCATCACCATATCCTGGTATTCCTCGTGGGGTAACCCCATCATGAGTGATGAGGTATCTTTTGTATTCTGGAGTGGTTTTAACCAGATAATTCTCATTTTCCACATCTTCCAGTGGGAGTGATGGTATGTTGTAGTAACAGTCTGCAAAGTACTGATCAGATAGAATGAAAACCGGTATCTGGTACTTTTCAGCCATGTTAAAAGCTCTTTGAGTGAGGGTGAATGCATCTTCCAGTTTTCCAGGAGCGAATATTATCCGCGGGAATTCTCCGGGCCCGGAGTAGAGAGCCAAGTTCAGGTCTTCCTGGCTGGTACGGGTGGGTAGGCCCACTGCGGGTCCCGGTCTCTGGCCAAGGTAAATGACCACTGGTGTTTCTAACATTCCTGCCAATCCCACTCCCTCTTCCATCAGTGCAAATCCACTTCCTGATGTGGCTACAATGCTCCTGGCCCCGGCGTAGGATGCTCCCAGTGCCATGTTGATAGCTGCTATTTCATCCTCTGCCTGTTCATATACCAGTTCAAATTCATGGGCATTACCTGCCAGGAAGTTCTGCAGGGGAGTGGAAGGGGTCATGGGATAAGATGACATGAACCGACACTCTCCAGCCAGGCATCCGAACCCCACTGAATCGGTACCATTAATCAAAAGCTCATCACGAACGGAAGATTCTCCCTGTAATGAAATATGGATAGTGTCTGATTCAGATTCCCCTGTTCCAGATTCCATTAAATGTTTACCAATACTGTAACCTGCTTCACCAGCTTTTAAGTCCTTTTGAAGTATTTCCTGACCTTTCCTGGTAAACATGTCACTGATAAGACCATCAAATATTTCCCTGGGAATGTTCAACAGACATGAAAGGGCTCCAGCTGCAATTACATTGGCAAATATTGGCCCTCCCATTTCCTGGGCAGTTTCCATAAGTGGGATCTCCATAAAATTAGGCCCTGAAACAGAATCAAAAATTTTATTATCCTTCACTGATTTCAGGTGTTCTGGATCTCCTATGATCAGAGTATCCGATGAAATTCTGTCCTTGAGGTGATTTACTGCCCCAGAACTTAGTGCCAGTAGGATGTCAATTCGATCCACATATGAGGCAACCCTATGGGATGATACTCTTATTTCAGTGGAGTTTTGACCCCCTCTGACCCTTGACATGTATTCTTTGGTTGAGAAAATGTTGTATCCGCTTTGTTTTACAGTCTGGGCCAGTATTGCCTCTACTGTCTGGATTCCCTGACCAGCCTCACCACACAGAACCAGGGAGATATCTTCTTCTTTTAGGAAAACAGTCATTATTTCACCCCTTGAAATATTATCCCCTAAAATTTAATCCCATTCAAATTACATCAGTACTGTTATAGTTAACATTATGACCTGCAATTTACTTAAAATTTACATATTTTTGGATAAAACAGGTAAAGAACAATGGATAGATCATCCCTCAAAATAAAAATTAATAATAAATAATCTATGAAATTTAAAAGAATAGAATTTAATTATGGGATAGTAAACAAAAAAGAGTATAAAGTTAAGAAATGAATGAAGAAGTTTAAAAAAATGGTTTGAGAGAGTTAAAATAAGAAATATCTTATTTTAAATAAATTTATTATTTCTATTTTCTCTCCATGATGTTTCTCATTTTTTGAGGTTTTCCCGGGCCCACTTGGCACCGGCTTCCAGTATTTTCAGGTTGGCTGGTACCAGTTTGGGTTTTCTGCGGAAGGTGTGTTCCACTGCTTCGGTGAAAACATGTTTAGGAAGGCCAGTTAAGCCTAATTCCATTATAACTCCCAGCATTGCAGTGTTAGCTGCTCTTTTTACACCATGCTCTTTGGCTATCTTACGGGCAGGTATGGCCAGGGTCCTGAGTCCTTCTGGGGTTTCAAACTCACCAATACTGCTTTCGTAGATGATAATTCCACCTTCCCTAACACGGGATGCGAATTTTTCCATGGAAGGCTGGTTCATTGCCACCAGACCATCAGAAGTTTGCAGAACAGGAGAGCCGATTGGTTCACCTGATATTACCACAGTACAGTCTGATGTTCCTCCTCGCTGTTCCGGTCCGTAGGATGGGTACCATGACACGTGTCGCTGGTCATTACAGGCTGCCTGGGCTAAGGTGAGTCCCATACTTAAAACTCCCTGACCTCCGAATCCTGCAATTCGAACCACCTTTCTGGGGAAGGATGGGTCATCCCGGGCCTCCCATGAAGTGTCATCCTGAACTTCGAAGATGTCTTCCAGGGATTCCTGTGAAAAGTCACTACTCGCCCTGCAGAGGGTTTCGGTTTCGCTTCTTTTATCTCGGAAGTTTTTGAGGGGGAACTCTTTGGTCATCTCGTTGTTAACAAAGTCTTCGGTTGCCTGAGCATCCATTCTAAGGTTAGTTGGACAGGGTGAAAGTACTTCCACAAATGCATAGCCTTTACTATCTCTTTGAACTTCAAGGGCTTTTTTCACTGCTCTTTTAGCTCTTCGAATGTTTTTAGGGTCTGCGACAGATACGCGTTCAATGAAGACCGGTGCTTCCAGGTTGTCCAGTAATTCTGCCATGTGCATGGGGTAACCCATGTAACGTGGGTCCCGGCCTGCAGGGCAGGTTACAGTGACTTCCCCGACCAGGGTGGTGGGTGCCATCTGTCCACCGGTCATTCCGTAGACCGTGTTGTTTACAAAGAACACTGCCATTTTTTCTCCCCGGTTGGCAGCCTGGATGGTCTCATTTAATCCTATTGATGCCAGGTCTCCATCTCCCTGGTATAACATGACCACTGCGTTTTCTTCTGCACGGGATATTCCGGTTCCCACTGCTGGTGCACGTCCGTGTGCAACCTGCACGTGTCCACAGTCAAAGTAGTAGTAAGCGAAAACTGCACATCCCACTGGACTGGTCATGACTGTGCGGTCCTGTATTCCCAGTTCATCCATACATTCTCCTATGAGTTTGTGGAGTATTCCATGGCCACATCCGGGACAGTAGTGAGTGGCGGTTGGTGCGCTTCCACCTTTGCGGGGAAACTCATCCAGCATGGATTCTGGTTTTTTGAGGACTTTTTCATCCATCTTTACTTGGTTACCTTTATCCATGGTGTTATCAAGTGTCATCAGTTATCACCTTCAATTTCATGGATTTTATCTATGATACTTTTCTGGTCTATGAGGTTTCCACCCATACGGTTCACCAGTTCAACCGGGCGCTGGCAGCCGATTGCCAGGATGACATCTTCTCTCATTTGACCATTGCTCATTTCCACTGATAAAAACTGACAGTCTTTCCGGGCTAGTTCTCTTAATCGTTCTTCTGGGAATGGGAACAGTGTTTTTGGACGGAAGAGTCCTGCTTTTATACCCTCTGCTCTAACCATGTCCACTGCTGAACGGGCCACTCTGCTGCTTATACCATAGGCTACCAGGATGATATCAGCGTCATCTGTCAGGTATTCCTCGTAATCCACCTCGTTTTCACGGATGGTCTGGTATTTATCCTGTAAGCGGTAGTTGAAGTCTTCAAGCTGGTCGAAGTCCAGGAATATACTGGTTACCAGGTTTCCTCTTGTTTCACGGTTGCCCCTGACCGCCCATGACTTATCATAGGTTGGAGTTAGAGCTTCCGATGGGAAGTGGAGTCTTTCCACCATCTGGCCCAGTACTCCATCTGCCAGAACCACAGCAGGGTTACGGTACTTTTCTGCCAGCTGGAAGGCTTTCATTGTGAAGTCACACATTTCCTGAACAGAATTAGGGGCCAGAACGATGTTATGATAGTTTCCGTGGCCTCCTCCTTTAACCAGTTGTGTGTAGTCTGCCTGCTCCGGTCCAATGTTCCCCAGACCTGGCCCGGCACGCATGATATCTACCAGGACGCAAGGGAGTTCTGCTCCTGCAAGGAAGGATACACCTTCCTGCATAAGGCTTATTCCCGGTCCTGAGGATGCAGTTATAACTCTATGGCCGGCGGCAGCTGCTCCGTAAACCATGTTTATGGAGGCTTCCTCTGATTCGGCTTGTACGAATTTACGGCCTACCTTTGGGAAGTAGAGTGAAGCTTCATGTAAGACTTCAGAAGCGGGCGTTATGGGGTATCCAAAGAAACAGTCACAGCCTGCATACATTGCACCGACTATAACTGCAGTGTTGCCTTTTATTAGCTGTATGGTCATTTATCTTCCTCCTTAACCCCTTGTTCATTGTTAATCTTCTTTTGATCCTTATTTCGAGATCTTCGGGGTATGTGAACTTCCACCGCCAGTGGTTCTGGGCAGGTGTAGTAACAGTCCCCGCAACCGGTGCATCCTTTTCCAGTGTATTCTGCATAATGGTAACCACGTTCATTGATGTCTTCACTCATTTTAAGGACACCTGCACGGCAGGCCAGTATACAACGTTCACATGCCTTACATTCCAGTTCATTGAACACTGGATAAGGTTCTTTCTTGCGATTATTCATGATTCATATCATCCCATTAATATTCAATATAAATTTTAATCTTTGGTAAAACCTTAAAAAAATGAGGGAAATAGATTTAAATAGACTATAAAATCATTGGATAAATAATTATCATCCTAATTTCCCATTAATCTACATAAACAGGCTTATTATTCTTTTTCATCCTTTTCCCTGATTTCAACCCGGCGAATTTTTCCGCTAATGGTTTTGGGTAATTCATCCACAAATTCCACTACCCGGGGGTATTTGTAGGGTGCAGTTACCTGTTTAACATGGTTTTGGATTTCTTTGGCCAGTTCAGGAGAGGGCTCATAATCCCCGGTTAGTACTATGGTAGCTTTTATAACCTGCCCCCTTACTGGGTGAGGAACCCCGGTGATGGCACATTCCAGGACTGCCTGATGAGATATTACAGCACTTTCCACCTCGAAAGGACCAATACGGTATCCTGAACTTTTGATCATGTCATCGTTACGTCCCACAAACCACAGGTAGCCATCTTCATCCTTCCAGGCAGTGTCTCCGGTGTGGTAGTATCCATCGAACCAGGCAGCTTCAGTTTTATTATCTTCCTTGTAGTATCCACAGAATAAACCTGGAGGTTTACCATCGGCGGTTTTTATCACTATTTCGCCCTCTTCACCCACATCGCACTGTTTACCCTCTTTATCCATGATCTGGATGTCGTATTCAGGGGCGGATTTTCCCATGGATCCGGGTCTGGGTTCTATCCAGGGGAAGTTAGCAATGCAGACCACACATTCAGTCTGGCCAAATCCTTCCCTTAAACGCAAACCGGTGAATTCATAAAATTTATTGTAAACTTCAGGGTTCAGGGGTTCTCCTGCAGTTACCGCATATTTCAGGGTTGAAAAGTCGTACTGAGACAGATCTTCCTTTATGAGGAACCGATAAATGGTCGGAGGTGCACAGAATGTGGTTACTCCGTGATGGGAGGCCTTGTCCAGCATTTTTGCTGCATCGAATCGTTCGTAGTCATATACGAAGATCGCAGTGCCTGATATCCACTGTCCATATATTTGACCCCACATGGCCTTGGCCCAGCCAGTATCAGCCACAGTGTAATGTAACCCATCCTCCACCACATTTTGCCAGTACTTGGCGGTTATTATATGGCCCAGAGGGTAGGTGTAATCGTGCATGATCATCTTGGGCAGTCCTGTGGTTCCTGAGGAGAAATAAATAAGTGCCACATCATCATTTTGAGTTCCTTCCTCTCCACTAGGGCGCTGGAGTTCAGGTGATGCATTTTCTAGTTCTTTACGGAAGTTGAACCAACCTTCTCTATCCTCATCCCCCACCAGTGCCTTTACAAATGGAGCGTCGTCTAATTGCAGGTGGGCTTCATCGAAGTATCCGGGTACTCCATCTTCTGCTATGCATACCACCATTTTGATACCGGCGTTCTTTATACGGTAAACAATATCCCTGGTTTTTAGCATGTGGGTGGCAGGTATGGTTATGGCCCCTAACTTGTGGAGGGCCAGGATACAGAACCAGAACTCATAACGGCTTTTTAAGGTGAGCATTACCCGGTCTCCCTTTTTTATGCCCTGCTGGGCAAAGAAGTTGGCAGCTCTGTCTGAGTATTCTTTCAAGGTTTTGAAGGTGAATATCCGGTCAGTATCATCGTTGCACCATACCATGGCCACTTTTTCGGGATACAGACGGGCATACTCATCCACTACATCATAGGCAAAGTTGAAGTTTTCAGGTATCTTTATACGGAAATTATCCTTAAAATCAGGGTAAGACTCAAAATTTACCTGTGAAACGAATTTTTCAAGTAAAGATGACATTTTTATCACCAGTTATTTTAATAAATCAATATTTATCAATTATTTAAATTTATAATGCTTATTCTGAATTATATTTGGTTTTATTTAATTTTTATAAGGAATTTTGTAATTTTTATCCGATTTAAACTATCCAATTTACATTACAATTGCCAGGAATTTAGCTGTCTTATTTTCCAGGGCTTCCATGGCATGTTCGTAGGATGAATCAAAAAAGATTGAATCTCCTTCGTTGAGTACAATCTCATTGTCGTGTATGTAAATCTTCAAAGTACCCTCTAGAATGTAGTTGAATTCCTGTCCAGGGTGAGTATTGGTTGATGGTTTGTATCCTTCACCTTTTGGCTCCACGGTAACGATAAAGGGTTCGGCTTTTTTGTGGATGAATTTTTCCGCTAGATTTTCGTACTGGTACTGTTTTCTGCGGCCTACTTCCACCCCTTTTCCCTTTCTGGTTACGCTGAAAATGTGCATCCGGGTTTCTTCTCCAGTTAATAATAAACCCATGTCCACTTCCATTTTATGAGCAATTTCATAGAGAATGCTGGCAGGAATGTCTTTTTTTCCGGCTTCGTAATCCTGGTAAGTTTCCAAAGGGATATGCAGGTAATCTGCCATGTCATGAATACTGATATCCGAGAGCTCTCGAAGTTCTGTTATTCTCAGCCCAATTTCCTTCATCTTTTCATTCATAAGTAAAACCTCACATTAAATGTGGTTTAAGTCTTTTAATCAAGCCCTTGGCTAGTTTACCAGGGGGTATAAAAACTAATAGATTTTTATTTTAATTGAGGATTCAAAGATAATTTGATTCTATAATCCAATTTCTATATCTTTAATCTATGCTCACCTTTATATTATAACTTTACACTAATTTTATAATGATTGTTAATGACAATTTAATTTTGCTACTATAAATAAATTACCAATACCCTGATACCCCCATCCATAAATTTGTAACTGAGAAAAATTGTGGGCTGGAAAAATTTGAGATTGAACAATTTGATGGAAAAAGTTCAATATTTTATGTAAAATAATCCCACGAAGTTAGTTAAATTAACATAAAATAAATTCCAAACTATTTTAGTAGAACACCAAATTTTTCCATACAACACGTACAAATATTCCAGGACGTACAATATTCAGGATTAAATGGAAGATAAAGGAGGAAAAGAGATGGAAATGGATATTAAGATGGTTAATCTGGAAGCACCAGCAGATTGTAATCTAATTTTGGGCCAGAGCCACTTCATTAAAACAGTGGAGGATCTTTATGAGGCCATAGTGAATACCGTGCCTCAGGCAGAGTTTGGCCTTGCATTTGGAGAGGCTTCAGGGGACTGTCTGGTGAGAACTGCCGGGAACAATTCAGATCTGGAGAAACTGGCCGGAGAGAAAATGCTGGAGCTGTCCTGTGGTCATAGTTTCCTGATCTTCCTGGCTAACGCATTCCCCCTAAATCTCACCCAGAGAATCAAAGATGTGCCGGAGGTGGTTAATCTTTTCTGTGCTACTGCCAACCCGGTCCAGGTCCTGATTGTGGAAACCGAACAGGGACGAGGGATAATTGGAGTTGTTGATGGTTTCAAACCACAAGCAATTGAAACTGAAGAAGATGTAGCTGGAAGGAAGAAATTCCTCCGGGATATTGGTTACAAATTATAATCAAAGAATATTCGACTATTATCTAAGTTTCAATTCATTTAATTTTTTCCCGGTTCATCCGTATTCAAAACTCTTCAATATTAAAAAGAACCCTCAAAATTCTTTAAAATTTTTCTTATTTTTATAAAGTCATCTTTAATCTGATCTTTAATAAGAATTACACCGCAAAATTGCAATTTAAGATTATCTTAAATTAAAAATGATATCTTTTGAAATCACGGAATATCCCCACAATCCAGTCATATTATCTTAAATTTTATATTCCATGAAATCAATATTATAATGTATAAAATAGGTCGAATACTTTGTTAAAGAGTTCAGGGGGTTAAAATATGGCCAATATTTTATTTTACAGAGTTAGTGGGAGTAAAAAGAAAGATACTGTTATTGATGTGGATGATAAGTACATATCACTCCAGAACAGAAGCGAAGGAGCCATGGTTGTAAAATTCAGGGGTCCTGAAGATAAATTAATGGAAATCCATGATTTTTTCGATGCACTGCTAGATATGGAAACTGTACCCGTGGATATTGATAGTACCGGACCAGTAGAGTACTATTTCAGGGGGATCTCACCTCTGAGTGATGATGAGGATAACGGCTTTCCCATTAAAAGGTTCAGTGTGACTTTGCAGCAGCGAAGATAACCTATTTAAAATTAAGAAGATTATTCCAGCATCTTTCAGATTTATTTAAGCATTTCAGCATGTTTCTGGAATATAGCTGGTATTTCCTCGGGATTTTCAAATACAGTGGTGCTGTCCATTTTTGACAGTTTTTCAACGTGCTCGGCATCTTCACGAGTTATAGTCAACTCCAAATCCTTACCATTGGGCAATTGAGTGGTAACAATACCCTCCCTAAAGTCCGTAGGCATGACGTAAATCGGAGTGTTAGTTTTTTGACCCATTATGGCTGCATTGGTGAGTAGAGTGTCTGCTATACGTAGCGAGATTTTGGCCACTGTATTGGATGTTGCTGGAGCCACCAATAAGAATGCATATCTTCCCAGTTGAATCTGTCCAGCCAGAAAGGGAGCATTGGAGTTGATTTCAGTCCATGTTTTGTCAAACTTTGTTTCCAGAGTATTAGAGAGGTTGTAATATTTTAAAACCTGGTCTCCTGCCTTGGATATAAACACCCTGATGTCGAATTGTTTATGGTATTCATCCCTCATCTGTTGCATGATTTCTACTGTTTCCACCAGTTTTTCACCGCTTCCCGTAATCCCCCAGGCTATTTTTCTTTTTTTGTTCATGACCTTATTTCTGTACTGAGTTCATAATTTATTTTTCGATTTTGTTTAACCATATGAAGTCAAACCATAGATTAAAGTCAAACCATAAATATTAGAATTAATCTAAGGAATAATCTAAAGAATAATTTAAAGGGCAAATTAAATCTTCAACAAATATACCATTTCACATACTGCAGATTAACCCAAATATATAATCCATCTTTTGTAAAAGAGATAATAATTGATTAATAAGGGCTGATTGAGCAAATAAATCCAGATTAAGCAAATAGAGTCAGATTATGTTTACTAATTCCCATAAACTAATTCCTGGTGGTGTTTAACATCCAGAATGAAGAAAATAAAAAAACTGAAAAAATTGAAACCTGTTACACTTGTGGTAAAAAGTTTGACATGAATAAAGAGGATGGAAGCCGCTACCGATACGAGAAATTCCCATTATGTGCATATTGTGCTGAATTTTACGGCTTTTATTTCGATGATCCTGGGCAAAAAAGAAAGGAAAAATAAGGAAAATCGTTAGGAAAAACATTACTTCAAAAATAATTAGTTCCCTAAATGCTTTTTAACCAGAGAAATACCCCATTCTGCCATTTTAGTAGCATCATCAGTGTTTTTAGCTTCTGCAAAGCATCTGAAGATGGGTTCTGTTCCAGATGGTCTGATTATAATCCATCCTTCATCCCGGAAGATCTTCACCCCATCGGTGGTGTCGATTTCATATTCCTTGGTATCTGCGGCGATTTTATCCATTATCTCCTGTTTCCGTTCATCAGGACATTCCACTTTCATTTTCACTGATTGATAGGCCGGAAGTTCTGCCACCAGCTTGGATAATGGTTTTCCAGTGAGGGCCATGATTTCCACAATTTTGGCAGTGGACATTGCGGCATCCCTGCCTAAGACAAAGTCCGGGAAAATAAGACCTCCATTTTCTTCTCCACCGAATAATCCATCGCTTTCTTTGAGTTCACGGGCTACCAGAAGGTCACCCACTCGGGTAGCTTTCACTGTCCCCCCGTACTCCTCGGCTATGTCATAAATTGCAGTTGAGGTGGCCACGGTGGTTACTATGAGTCCTCCCTGATTTTCCTGCAGTAACTGTTTTTCCACCAGAGCGAATGTTTTATCCCCCATTACAAAGTTACCCTCTTCATCTATACAGATGGTACGATCGGCATCCCCATCATGGGCAATTCCCAGATCTGCTCCAGTGGCTTTCACTGTTTTTATGAGTTCCTGAAGGTTGTCTTCTGTTGGTTCGGGGTTTCTCCCAGGGAAGTGACCATCAGGTTGACAGTTTAAGGTGGTTATTTCACATCCCAGTTTGCGGAGAATGTATGGAGTGGTGGAACAAGCTGCTCCACTACCACAATCTACTATCACCTTGAGATTGGCTTTTTTAATGGCGTCATGGTCCACACGCTGTATCACTTCATCAATGTATTCATCTACCAGACCAGGATTGGTAATGACCTCACCAATTTCATCCCAGGCCACCCTATCTGGGTTTTCATTGAAGTACATATCCTCGATCTTAAGTTCCATATCTTCAGCAATACCAATTCCATCTTCATCCACGAATTTTATCCCGTTGTACTGTGGAGGATTGTGGGATGCGGTGATTATCACTCCACCATCGTAGTAGTTCCTTACTGCATATTGAACTGCAGGTGTTGGTAGTATTCCCAGATCAACCACTTGACATCCAGATGAGAGGAGTCCTGATATCACTGCGTGTTTTATTAATGGAGTGGATGTTCTGGGGTCCCCCCCAACAGCAACCCATCCTTTAACCAGTGTTCCGTATGCTGCGGCCAGTTTTGATGCGAATTCTGGTGTTAATACTTCATTGGCAATTCTTCTAACCCCAAATGTTCCGAATAACTTTTTCATAAGAGCACTTCCTTAAATTTTCATGTGAAAATGTTTGAATACAATAATGCAACTGAATTAAGTACTTGATTAATTTTGCAATGATCTTAAATCTGTATTAATATAATGTAAAATCTACTTTAAAACTCCATATAAGAGGATTATCTAA